>JAYURF010000026.1:0-2424 GCA_043756365.1 Acidimicrobiales bacterium | reverse complement strand
CACTCAAGATCTGGGCAGGATTCCTCCCGGAAACCGGGAAGAATCCTGCCCAGATCTTGAACGATCCAGCGGATCAGGCAGGCTCCGGCCACGGTGGCGGTGATGACGTTGACCATCAGCCAGGTGCGCGGAGCAAACCACCCGCTCGCTGAGAACGCGGCTGGCCTGAGCGACCATGGCCCGTCGGTGCCAACCGAGTAGCGCCGCAGCACCCACCAAAACGTGGTGATCTCGACCGCCACCGCGACGATGACCATGCCGATGAGCATGCCGCCGGCGAGCATCGTCATCGCCGGGGCGAGCGCCCGGGTGCGGGGGGCCGTTTCTGCCCGGGCGATGAGCAGGAGTGCGACGATTCCGGTGCCGGTTGGGAGCGAGTAGCGCCCCTGCCAGATCGGCCCCAGGGTGCGATGGAACACAACCTCGAAGATCACCGGGACGATCACCACCGCAGCGGCCAACACCGTCGCCGCAGCAACCGCGCCCCTGCGAGTCGCGCCCATCTCGAGATCCCCGGTGGCCCGCGGCCAGGCGACGGCGACTCCGATTCCGAGCAGCCACGCAGCCACCGTCGCTGCCGGTGCCGCGAACTCGAGCCAGCCGAGCGAGGCGACGAGTTCGAAGCCGGTGTGCGTCACGTCGTCGATCGCCTGACGCGTCGCGTCGCCGATCGATCCGTTGCCAGCGGTCCGCGGATCGTCGACGGCCAAACCGGTCGCAAGGTTCCATGCCACCAGCGAGCCCGTTGCAGCGGTCACCGGGCCCCACAGGATCAGCCGTTGCTGCCAGGTTGGCCGGCGCAGCAGTTCGATCATCGTCAGCGCGGTCAGCGAGACCAGTAGCGCCACCGGTCGACAGGCCACGGCAAGCGCAAGCGGGACCGCCACCCACCACGCTTGGGGGATGCTCGGATCGACGACCCACCTCGCCACGCCGACCCACGCAAGCCACGCCAGAACCAACTCGAAGCCGTTGGGGTTGACGACTCCGATCAGGAACCACGCCGACGGGGTGATCGCCGCGACAACCACCACAGCCCTGCGACCGAGCGGGCGGAGTCGCATCAGCACACACATGACGACGATCGAGTTCCACAATGCCGCTACCGCCCGGTACCAGAACACCTCGCCCGCACCGCCGATCAGCCGTACGGGGGCTCCGATGAACAGGTAGTACAGCGGCGGGTACCGTCCCGCAGATGTGGCTGCCTGCGCCACCTCACCTCGGCTTGAATCCGCGGTGCCGGTGCCGGGTTCTGTTGCGCACTGGGACGTGACCGTGGAGTCGTGGCGGTAGCACGCCGGGTCGCCGGTGGCGAGAGCTGCCGGGACGGTGACGACGCGGTATCCGCTGGGCAGACCGGCGACCGGTCGACCGAACACGTCACCGCCGGCCACCGCCGCGGCGCGCAGCACGTGGGCCGGTTCGTCCGGTCCGCCGTACCGTCCGACGCCCATCGCCCAACTCAGCACCAACACCAGTGCCAGCGCCAGCGCCAGTAGCCCGTTCAGCAGCCCGGCATTCGAGTCCCTGGGCGCGCGGGGTGACGTGCCTGCCGGCCGGTCGGCCACGTCGCGCATCACCGCGGCATGATCAACGGGTGTCGGCGATGCGACGTCCGCAGACCACTGTCTCGTTGTACGTGAACACCCGACCGACCACTTCGGGGAACGGGAACGAGCGCGAGCTGTGCACGTCGAGACCGGCATCGGCGAAGACCGAGGCGATCACCGCAGTTGGCATGAAGGTGACGTGGGTGGGGTCGGATCGCTGGCCGCGCTGTTGCGGGCAGATCGCGACGACCTGACCGCCGGCAGCCACGAAGGGGAGGTACCGCTCGATCAACGCCGATGCTTCCTCCGAGGTCATGTGTTCGAGCACGTGGGCGAACAGCAACGAGTCGAACGAGGCGGCGACGGCATCAGCCGAACCGTCGAAGTCGTCGGTCACGTAGGCCGTGAGCCCGCCCGCTTTGGCGATGCCGACCGAGGCGGGATTGTGATCGACACCGACGCCGTTGCCACACAGGTGCCCGAGGTTGCGGCCCGCGCCGCACCCGATGTCAAGCACCCGGCCGAGTTCCATCCGGCGGATGTTCCAGCGGTAGGGAAGCTGCGGATCGATGATTCGCCGCCACCCACGCCGTTGGCCCACCGACCCCGCGAGGCGCGTCGCGTAGCTCGCATCGCGGGTGTCGGTGGGGTGCTCGGTGGGGTGCTCGGGTTGGGGTGGAGTGACCGGCTGTCGAGAAATCCACCTCCACGGTGGCAAAGTCGACACGCGACTGGTCCAATTTCGTCGCTGGACCGTCGGCTCGGCGACCATGGGGCCCGTCTCGCTGGGGGGTGTCATGGGAGGGGGCGGTCTTGTTTGTCGCGGCGTTGGGCCTTGGCGGCTTTCTTCCATTCCCGGACGCGTGACAAC
>JAYURF010000025.1:0-6649 GCA_043756365.1 Acidimicrobiales bacterium | reverse complement strand
AGATCGACATCGTTGGTCGTCGGCGCGTCCACGCGCTGTTGAACGAGCTCGGCCTCAACCGTGAGTCTCATCTCGTCATCCGTAACGGCACGCTCGTGCCGGGCGACGGTGAGCTCGGCGCCGACGACGTGATCGAAATCCGCCCGGTCATCTCCGGCGGCGCGTGATGAACGTTGGCTCGAAGTGCCGAACCTGTCGTCAGCCGGCGATCATTGATCTGCCGCGCCATCACGCCAACTTCTGTGCCGAGCACTTCCTCGAGCTGTGCCGACGCCAGGTGATCAAGGCAATCGAGCGATTCGACATGCTTACCCCCGACGACCGCATCCTCGTCGCCGTTTCGGGCGGCAAGGACAGCCTGGCCGTGTGGGACCTGCTGTTGCAGTTGGGATACCAGGCCGACGGCCTGTACGTCGGGCTCGGCATCGGGGACTACAGCGACGTGTCCGGCGAATACGCCAGAGCCTTCGCCAGCCAGCGCGGTCTGCGCCTCATCGAGATCTCGTTGCGCGGCGACTACGGCTACGACATCCCCACCGCAGCGGCGGCGACTCGCCGCGTTCCGTGCTCGGCGTGCGGTCTGAGCAAGCGGCACCTGTTCGACAAGGCGGCCATCGACGGCGGGTACACGGCGCTGGTCACCGGCCACAACCTCGACGACGAGGCGGCGGTACTGCTCGGCAACACGTTGCGCTGGGAGATCGACTACCTAGCTCGCCAGCTTCCCGTACTCGCAGCGCGCGACGGCTTTCCGAAGAAGGTCAAGCCGCTGTGTCGGCTCACCGAACGCGAGACGGCGGCGTGGTGCGTCGTGCGTGGCATCGATTACCTCGTGGATGAATGCCCGATGGCGGCAGGCAACAAGCACCTCGGCTACAAGGCAACCTTGAACTCGATGGAGGAGCACTCGCCCGGCTCGAAGGCCGCGTTCTACTTGAACTTCCTCGACAAGATGGCACCGCTGCTGGCCGACCACCTGCACACCGAGCGCGAGGCGCTGGGCAGTTGCGCACAATGCGGCGCGCCGACCTCGGGTGACGTGTGCGCGTTCTGTCGGTTGCAGCACGCCGCCAGCGCCCACGAACCCGTTGGTGTGCGGCTCTCCACGAAAGGCCGTCGATGAATCGACCGTTCGCCTACGGCGACAAGGTGCTGCTGCTCGACAACAAGCAACGCCGATACTTGATCACCCTCAGCGAAGGAGCCGAGTTCCACACCCACACCGGCCTGTGGCCGCACGCCGACCTCGTCGGCCGCGCGGAAGGTGTGGTGATGCGAAGCACCAAAGGCACCCCGTACACCGCGCTCCGACCGACGCTGGAAGACTTCGTCGTCGAGATGCCGCGCGGCGCACAGGTGATCTACCCGAAAGACCTCGCCCCGATCTGCATGCTTGCCGACATCGGCCCAGGCGTGCGGGTGCTCGAAAGCGGCGTTGGCTCGGGGGCGCTGAGCATGACGATGTTGCGCTGGGGGGCCGAGATCGTCGGCTACGAGATTCGCGAAGACTTCGCCAACCGGGCCAAGGCCAACGTGCGCTCGTTTCTCGGCGAGGATGCATTGCAGAACTACCGCGTCGAGCTGCGCGACTGCTACGCCGGCATCGACGAACGCGACCTCGACCGGGTGGTGCTCGATCTTCCCGAGCCGTGGCACGTGGTGCCCCACGCGATGGAGTCGCTGCGCCCGGGCGGGATCCTGATCTCATACCTGCCCTCGATCATCCAGGTCTCGCAGCTACGCGTTGCGCTCGCCTCCAAGTCGTGGAATGGAACCCGATCGTTGGAGGTCTTGCACCGCGGCTGGTACGTGGAGGGCAACGCTGTGCGTCCCGACCACCGCATGGTCGCGCACACAGGCTTCCTCACGGTGTCTCGCTTCTTGGGCTGAACGCAGAGAACGAGTTCAGGCCCGGGTGCTGCTCAGGCCTCGATGAAGATGCACTCGCCGGGGCACTCCTCGGCGCTTTCGATCACAGCGTCGAGTTGGCTGTCGGGGAAGTTGGCCATGCCATCGGCTCCCTGCGGGTTTCCTTTGGCGGTGGCATAGATGGTGGCCCCTTCACGCACGTAGGCCAATCCGTCGTCGAGCAACGTGAACACGTCGGGAGCAATCTCCTCGCAGAGGCCGTCGCCGGTGCACAGATCCTGATCGATCCAAACCTTCATGTTGTTGCTGTCTCCTTGCTCGGGGTGGGCGAGGGCACACAAGCTGGGTCACCCGCCGAATGCTGAGCATACAGGTGCATGAGACCGCAACCATGGATTCAACTTCCTCAAGGTCGTCGACGGAACGCCACGACGCGTGTAGGTTCCACGTCATGGCACCCTCCTCTGAAAACCGGGCCTCCGATGACCGGGCTCCTGATGACCGGGCTCCTGATGACCGGGCCTCCGATGACCGGGCCTCCGATGACCGGGCTCCTGATGACCGGGCCGACGACGATCGCTCCACAACCGAGGATCAAGCCGTGCTGCGGGCGCAGGCGATCGTGCTTGATCACGAGATCAGCGACCTACGGCGCCGCCTCGCCGACGCGCCGAAGCGAATGCGCGCCCTGGAGGAGCGGCTGCTGGAGACGAAGGGCCAACTCGCCCACGCCGTCTCGCAGAACGAAAAGCTGAGCTACACCTTGCGCGAGGCCCGCGAGCACATCGCCACCTTGCGCGAAGAGGTCGACAAGCTGAGCCAGCCACCGTCTGCCTACGGCGTGGTCGTTGGCAAGAACGACGATGGCACCATCGATGTGCTCACCAGTGGCCGCAAGATGCGTGTGGGCATCCATCCCGAGATCGACCTCGACGCGTTGCAACGTGGTGCCGAGGTCGTGCTCAACGAGAGCTTCAACGTGGTGTCCGCGCGCGGTGCCGAGATCACCGGCGAAGTCGTCACGATCAAGGAGTTGATGGACGACGGTGTGCGCGCCATGGTGGTCGGACGAGCCGACGAGGAGCGAGTGTGCGAGCTCGCCGACAACCTGCGCGGGGTGCATCTGCGCAGCGGCGACACCATGCGTCTCGATGTGCGCAGCAACCTGTTGCTCGAAAAGCTGCCCCGCCCCGAGGTGGAGGACCTGCTCCTCGAGGAGGTCCCCGACATCTCCTACGACGACATCGGTGGCCTCGATTCCCAGATCGAACAGATCGCCGATGCAGTCGAGCTCCCGTTCCTGTACGCCGACCTCTTTGCCGAGCACCAACTCCCGGCGCCCAAGGGCATCTTGCTGTACGGCCCGCCAGGATGCGGCAAGACCCTGATCGCCAAGGCGGTCGCCAACTCCCTCGCCAAGAAGGTCGCCGAAAAGACCGGTGGTGAAAAGGGCCGCTCGTACTTCATCAACATCAAAGGTCCCGAGCTGCTCAACAAGTACGTCGGCGAGACCGAGCGCCAGATCCGGCTCGTGTTCCAGCGCGCTCGCGAAAAAAGCGAGGAAGGCTGGCCGGTGATCGTGTTCTTCGACGAGATGGATTCCATGTTCCGCACCCGCGGTTCGGGGATCAGCTCCGACATGGAATCCACGATCGTGCCTCAGTTGCTGGCCGAGATCGACGGTGTCGAGGGCCTGCGCAATGTGATCGTGATCGGTGCCACCAACCGCGAGGATCTCATTGATCCGGCCATCTTGCGTCCCGGCCGCCTCGACGTGAAGATCAAGATCGAGCGACCCAATGCCAAAGCAGCGCGGCAGATCTTCGCTCAGTACCTCACCACCGAGATCCCCATCGCCCCCGAGGCGACGGTCCCGGCGATGATCGAAGAGACCGTCACCGAGATGTACCGCGACGACGAGGCCAACCAGTTCCTCGAAGTGACCTATCAAAACGGTGACAAGGAGATCCTGTACTACAAGGACTTCTCCTCGGGCGCGATGATCGAAAACATCGTCCGGCGGGCAAAGAAGCTGGCTATCAAGCGAGTCATCGCCGGCGGGCGTCGCGGGGTCAGCACCCAGGATCTGCTCGACTCGATCAAGCAGGAGTACAAAGAGCACGAGGATCTGCCCAACACCACGAATCCCGACGACTGGGCCAAGATCTCCGGTAAGAAGGGCGAGCGGATCGTGTTCATCCGCACCCTCGTCAAGGGCCGCGAGGCCGCCGAACGCGAGGGCGGAAGGGCGATCGAACGGGTGGGTACCGGCCAATACCTGTAGCCGGGCTGACATCCGGGCAGGGGGGCCGGATGTCACCACTTCCGCCATCGTGATGGGTAGGGTTCGGCCATGTCGATCCCGAAGGTCTGTGGCATTGAGACCGAGTACGGAATTATGGTGCGCGGTGCAGACAACAACCCGGTGTCGGCGTCGTCGCTGCTGATCAACGCCTACCTGTCGACGAGGCCCCGCCAGCGCCCCTCGCGCATCGGCTGGGACTACGAGGACGAGCAACCCGGCAACGATGCGCGCGGGTTCCGCCTCGACGACGCGCTGTCGCCCGAGATCGAGATGCACTTGGTCAACGCGGTGCTCACCAACGGGGCCCGCTACTACGTCGATCACGCCCATCCCGAGGTGAGTACGCCGGAGTGCCGCGACGCACTGGAAGTGGTCCTGTTCGACCGCGCCGCCGAAGAGATCGTGCGGGCGAGCATGGTTGCAGCACGACAGATGCTGCCCGACGGCGCCGAGTTGCTGTGCCACAAGAACAACTCCGATGGCAAAGGCAACAGCTATGGCTGCCACGAAAACTACCTGATGGCGCGAGATACGCCGTTCGGGCGGATCGTGGCGCAGATCACGCCGCACTTCGTGACCCGCCAGATCTTCATCGGGGCCGGCAAGGTCGGTTGCGAACTGTCCGGGGTTCCCAACGACGAAGTGCCGTACCAGATCAGCCAACGCGCCGATTTCTTCGAAGAAGAGATCGGTCTCGAAACCACGTTGAAGCGGCCCATCGTCAACACCCGCGACGAACCGCACTGTGATGCGTCGAAGTATCGTCGGCTGCACGTGATCGTCGGCGACTCCAACATGAGCGAGGTTGCCACCCTGCTCAAAGTGGGTACCACGGCGATCGTGCTGGCGATGATCGAAGACGACCAGATGGGCGATGATCTCACCTTGGCCAATCCGGTCGGGGCGATTCGCCAGGTGAGCCACGACATTGCGCTGCAGCGCACGGTGTTGATGCGGTCGGGACGTCGGGCCACTGCGCTGGAGCTCCAGTGGAGCCTGCTGGAGCGGGCCCGCAAGTACGAGCGTTCCCATGGCCTCGAGGCCGTTGTCGAAGCGGTTGGAGCCGACGTGTTGCGACGATGGGAAGCGGTGCTCACCGGCCTCGAACACGACATCGCCAGCGTCGCCGGCACCGTCGACTGGGTCGCCAAGAAGCGTCTCGTCGATGGCTTTGCGGACCGGCACTCGATCCGCCCTGGCGACGCGCGCCTCAAAGCGCTCGACCTGCAGTACCACGACATGCGCCCGGACAAGTGTCTTGCGCTGCGCGCCGGTCTGGCAACGGTGGTGGCCGCCGGCGATGTAGAGACGGCGATGACCGAGCCGCCCGCTACCACCAGGGCGTACTTCCGCGGTCGCTGCTTGCAGAAATGGCCAGACGACATCGTTGCTGCCAACTGGGATTCACTCGTGTTCGACATCGGCCGAGACCCCCTTCGGCGGGTACCGATGATGGAACCGCTACGCGGCACGGCCGATCACGTAGCTAGGTTGATCGATGACAGCGGTACGGCCGCAGACCTACTCAGCAGGCTCGACGCCTGACCTATCTACTCGCACGGAGAACTGAATCCATGGCAGAGCGAACCCAGAAGCAGAAGTCCACCCCGAGCCGGGCTGATGAAGAAGTCGTCGAGGCGCCGGCGACGACAGCAACCGGCGAGAAGCTGAAGGCCGAGCTCGACGATTTGCTCGACGAGATCGACGACGTACTCGAGACCAACGCGGAGGACTTCGTCAAGTCCTACGTGCAAAAGGGCGGCCAGTAGTTCATATGGCAATGCCTTTCTTCACTCCCGGTGACGACCCGGGTTCCAGCTTTCCGGATCTTCTCCGCCGCATCGGCCACGGACCGCGATCCGACGCGCTGGCCGGCCCGGTGATGACCCCACATGCCACCACCTGTGTGGCCCTGCGCTACGCCGACGGTGTGGTCATGGCCGGCGACCGTCGCGCCACGAGTGGCAACCTGATCAGCCACCGCAGCATGGAAAAGGTGGTCCAAGCCGATCGGTACAGCGGGGTCGCCATCGCCGGTGCGGCAGGACCCGCGATGGAGATGATCAAGCTGTTCGCGTTGCAGCTCGAGCATTACGAAAAGGTGGAAGGCGCCTCCCTCAGCCTGGAGGGCAAGGCCAATCAACTGTCGATGATGGTGCGCGGCAACCTTCCGGCAGCGATGCAGGGACTGGTCGTGGTGCCGCTGTTCGCCGGCTATGACCTGCGCCGCCACAGCGGTCGGCTGTGGAGCTACGACGTCACCGGCGGTCGCTACGAAGAACAGGAGTACGTCGCTACCGGGTCGGGCAGCCTCCACGCCGGCACCGTCATCAAGGTGGCCCACCGCCCGGCGATGACCCGTGACGAAGCAGTCGACCTGGCCTGCACCAGCCTGTGGGAAGCCGCCGACGCCGATTCCGCCACGGGGGGTCCCGATCCGCTCCGCGGCATCTATCCGGTGGTTGCCACCATTAC
>JAYURF010000024.1:0-6661 GCA_043756365.1 Acidimicrobiales bacterium | reverse complement strand
GGTTGACCCGCTCGGTGGAGGTGTTCACCACCATGCCCGCCTCGGCCTTGCGTGAGCACGACGGTACCAGCGTGCGCGATCCCTCCACTTCGACCATGCACACCCGGCAGGCGTTCTTCGGGGTGAGCGTGTCGCCGTAGCACAGCGTCGGGATCTCGGGGCACCCGGCGCCACGGCAGGCCTGCAGGAGGGTGGTCCCCTCGGGCACCTCCACGCTGTCGCCATCGATGGTCAGCTCGATCAGCCGAACCGGCGCCGCGACGGAGACGGGAACACCGTTCATGACATCACTCCCAGTTTGACGATGGCCGATTCGATTGCGTTGTGCGCGGTTTGCCCGAGCCCGCAGATCGAGGCGTCGCGCATCACCCGGCCGATGTCGAGCATCAGGTCGCGCTCGGATGCGGCTGTCGCGCCGGCGGCGAGGCGGTCGAGCATCTCCTCCTGGCGGACGGTGCCCACCCGGCACGGTACGCATTGGCCACACGATTCGTCGCGGAAGAACGCAGCGATCCGGCGGACGTAGGCGGTGAGGTCGGTGGTGTCGTCGAGCACCATCACCACACCCGAACCGAGCGACAGCCCAGCGGCGCGGGTGTCTTCGAACGTGAGCGGAACATCGAGGTCATCCGCGGTGGCGAAGGTGCCGGCAGCGCCGCCGAGCAGGACGGCGCGCAGCGTGCGACCGGCGGTGACTCCCCCGCCGAGGTCGATCAGGTCGCGTAGCGTCGCCCCGAAATCCACCTCGTACACACCGGGACGGGCAACGGAACCGGACAGACAGAACAGCTTGGTGCCGGTGGAACCCGAAGTTCCTCGTCGGGAATAGGCGACGCCGCCGTCGAGCACGATCGGCAACACGTTGACCATCGTTTCGACGTTGTTGACGAGGGTCGGCTTGCCGAACAGGCCAACCTCGACCGGGAACGGCGGCTTGTTGCGTGGCTCACCGCGGAAGCCCTCGATCGAGTTGAAGATCGCCGTCTCTTCGCCGCAGATGTATGCGCCGGCACCGAGGAACACCTCGAGGTGGAACGCGGTGCCCGAACCCATCACGTCATCGCCGAGCAGGCCACGCGCAGTGGCTTGGGCGATGGCGTTGGTGAGCATCCGGCGGGCACGCGGGTACTCGCCGCGCAGGTAGATGTAGCCCCGCTCGCAGCCGGTTGCGAACGCGGCGATCGTCATCGATTCGATGAGCGCGAACGGGTCGCCCTCCATCAGCACCCGGTCCTTGAACGTGCCAGGCTCGCTCTCGTCGGCGTTGCACACGATGTAGTGCGGGCGGGTTGGTTGGCGGGCGACGGCATCCCACTTGCGTCCGGCCGGGAAGGCCGCTCCGCCGCGTCCCAGCAGGCCCGAATCGGTGAGCTCGCGGATGACCGCGACGGGGCCAATGTCGAGGGCCCGTCGGAGCGCAAGGTAGCCGCCGGCGGACCGGTAGGAATCGAGGCTGGTCGGGTCGGTCCGGCCGATCCGGCCGAGCAGCACCAGCGCGCCGGCTGCCCCATCGGCGCACTGCGGCACGCCCTGGACCACCGGCGCCTCGTCGGCCGCATCGCCGGTCATTTCGCCGGCGAGCGCGGCGCGCACCGCGACCGGGGTGGCCGGAGCGATCACCTGTTGCACGTGGGGGTCGCCTGCCTCGATCAGCAGTGCCGCGGGAGCCCGTTCGCACAAGCCCAAACACGGCGACTCGTGGGCGCCGTGCGGGAGCCGTTCGCTCTCGGGGCGAACCATCATGCAGGCCAAGTCGATGCACACATGCACCTGCCGTTCGGCCCGCTCGACGGTGCTGAACAGACCGTAGAACGTGGCGACGCCGTACACATCGGCCGGCGCGACATCGATGCGTCGGGCGATCTCGTTGATCGCGCCGCGGCTGATCCAGCCGACGCGGTCATTCACCGCATGCAACACCGGGAGCAGCCGGTGGCGTTGATCGCGCAACGAGTGCCCGCCACGGGCCACGTGGTGATCGGCCGGAGCGCGATCGCCGCCGCGCCAGGTGCTGTCGGGATCGCCGAGCACGGACGAGATCGCCTGCACCTCGGCCTTCGTGGCGGTGTGGTTACTGAGCTTGAGATCCATCGCTAGGTCTGAACTATCAGTCGGCGGCGGCTGCGCCGAGCTCGGCGGGGGTGATCCGCTCGATCCGCACGGCGGCGGCCTTGAACTCGGCGGTACCCGATTTGGGGTCGGTGGCGTCGATGGTGAGCACGTTGGTGTCGACCTCTTCGGGGAAGTGGAATGTCATGAACACCAAGCCTGGGCGGAGCGAGGTGTCAATGCGGATGGGAGCGTCGACACCCCCGCGTGGCGACGAGACGCGCACGACCTCACCAGCGACCACACCCAGCGACGACGCGTCCTCGGGCGACACGTCGATCGATTCACCCCACCGCAACGGGCTCTGGTAGCCACCGGATTGGACACCGGTGTTATAGGAATCGAGGCGCCGGCCGGTGGTGAGCCGCAGCGGGAAATCAGCCGACAACGACTCGACCGGAGGATCGTCAACCACGGGACTGAACGGGGCCAGCCGACCGCGGTCGGCCGGGCTGTCGGCCCACAGCCGACCGTGCAGGTACGACGGTTCGATGGAATCGTCGTACGGGCACGGCCACTGGATGCCATCGAGATCTTCGAGGCGCTGGTAGCTCATCCCGGCATGCATCGGCGAGAGCGATCGCACCTCGTTCCACACCGCTTCGGCAACCTCGCGGGGCGTTGTGCCGTAGTCCCACTCGTGGCCCAGACGCTTGCAAATCTCCCGGATGATCCAGATGTCGTCGCGGGCGTTGCCGGGTGGGTCGATCGCCTTGCGGCATCGTTGCACTCGGCGTTCGGAGTTGGTGACGGTGCCTTCACTCTCGCACCACGAGGCCGAACCAGGCAGCACCACGGATGCCAGTTCGGCCGTTTTGGTCAGAAAGATGTCCTGCACGACCAGGTGATCGAGGCCCTCGAGCAAGCCGATGGTGTGGGTCTTGTCGGCTTCGCTCTGTGCCGGGTTCTCGCCGATCACGTACACGGCGTGTAGATCGCCGCGCTCCATCGCCTCGAACATCTCCGTCAGGTGCCAGCCGTAGCGGGGTTGGATGGTCACATCCCACGCGCCACCGAACTTGGTCCGAACATCCGGGTCGAGGATGTCTTGGAACCCGGCGAGGCGGTTGGGGATCGCCCCCATGTCGCCGCCGCCTTGCACGTTGTTCTGGCCGCGCAACGGGTTGAGCCCGGCACCGTGACGGCCGACATGGCCGCACAGCAACGCCAGGTTGATCAACGCGAGAACGTTGTCGACACCGTTGTGGTGCTCCGTGATGCCAAGCGTCCAACACATCTGCGCCCGGTCGGCACGCGCATAGGCGTGGGCGACCTCGCGGATCGCGTCGACGGGCACGCCGGTGACACGCGAGCCCACCTCGAGCGTCCATGGTTCGACCGCGCCGCGGTACTCGTCGAAACCGGAGGTGGCTCGCTCGATGAACGCTGTGTTGGCAAGGCCGGCGTGGATGATCTCGCGGGCGATCGTGTGCGAGAGAGCGATGTCGGTGCCGACGTGGTTGCCGAGCCACAGGTCTGCCCACTGCGCCGACGGCGACCGGCGAGGATCGATGACGAACAGCTTGGCCCCGTTGTGGACTCCCTTGAGGACGTGGTGGAAGAAGATCGGGTGGGCATCACGGGCGTTGGAACCCCACAACACGATGACATCGGTGTCTTCGACCTCGGCGTAGCTGGAGGTCCCCCCGCCGGCTCCGAACACGGTGGCCAGACCGACCACGGAAGGAGCGTGTCAAGTTCGGTTGCAGCTATCGATGTTGTTGGTGCCAATGGCGATGCGGGCGAACTTCTGGGCGACGAAGTTCATCTCGTTGGTCGACTTCGAGCACGAAAATACGCCAACAGCGTTCGGTCCGTGATGGTCGCGCGCCGCGGCAAAGCCCGCCGCGGCCCGGTCGAGTGCCTCGTCCCAGGTGGCTGGCCGGAGCACGCCGTTGTCGCGAACGAGAGGCTCGGTGATCCGAGCCAGCGGAGCATGGCTATGGCCCTTCATCTTGGTCACGCTGCGACACCTCCGGTCCTGGTTCACGGTCTTCCCGGGGCCCAGACTATCCCCCCACCACCACCGGATCGCAGCTCTTCTGGTCCGCCTGGCGGTCGAGTTCCGCATCATGGAACGATCCCGTCGTTTCGGTCGTCTGCAGGATCGAGCTCAGTCTGGCCAACCAGATCTCGCAGGCCACCGTCAACCGCCGCCGGTCGCCCGTCGCGAACAGGTCGATGATCAGCCCCGAAAACGTGGCCTTGGTCAGCGACGCCTCCAACTCGGCCTGGTCGACGGGCAGCCCGGAGTTGATCAGGCGCTGCTCGACGTCGTGGCGCCACACTCCGATCTGGTCGGCGCGTACCGGGCCCGCAAGACCGGTCACGCTGGTGTCGAGCGCGGCCGCTTCGTAGTTGAGCCGCACAAGCGCCAGATTCTCAGGGGTTGCGTTCAGCCACCGCCACCACCGCCGGTACAGCTCCGGCGCCGACATCGACGGTTGCCGCTTCAGCCACCGCTCTTGCACCTCGATCTGCTGCTCGATCGCCCGTGCGAGCGCTGCGGTGATCAGTTCGTCCTTGGAACCGAAGTGATGAGCGAGCCGATTGATGCTCACATCGAGCGCAGCTGCCATCGGCCGCAGCGTCACCTGGGCGAGGCCGTGGTCGGCGAGGTAGACGACGATCCGGTCGAGCAGCTCCTGGCGTCGTTCGAGGTCGGGTGTCCGCGCCATGTCCGGGCACCCTAGTTCGTGCCCGCCGGAACCCCGCCCAGCCCGAACTTTGTCGGTCTCGACACCCTCAGCATGTTGAGACCGACAAAGTTGGCAGGTGGGGCCTGATTACACGATCCGGCCGCAGACGATGGTGGTGTCGATGAGGGGCATGCCGGGGCGGTACACGAGGTGGGTGTAGGAGGGGGCGTCGAGGATGATCAGGTCCGCACTGGCCCCCGGCTGGAGCCGGCCGATGTCGGCGCGGCGCAGTGCGGCCGCTCCCCCGCTGGTCGCTGCGGCAACGGCCTCGTCGATGGTCATGTGCATGTCGCGCACGGCGAGGGCGATACACAGCGACATCGACGAGGTGTAGCTGCTGCCCGGGTTGCAATTGGTAGCGAGCGCAACCTGCGCCCCGGCGTCGATGACACGGCGGGCGTCGGGATAGGGCTGGCGGGTGGAGAAGTCGGCGACGGGCAGGAACGTGGCGACCGTCGTGCTTCCGGCGAGCGCCTCGATGTCGGCGTCGGTGAGGTACGTACAGTGATCGGCCGATGCGCACCCAAGTTCAACTGCGAGCTGCACGCCGGGCCCATGGCCGAGCTGGTTGGCGTGCAACCGTCCCGTCAGGCCGGCTGCGGCTCCGGCGGTGATCACCGCGCGGCACTGATCGGCGTCGAATGCGCCGTGCTCGCAGAACGCGTCAATCCAGCGTGCGTGCGGTGCGGCGGCGGCAAGCATGTCGGTGCACACGAGGTGGACGTAGTCGTCGGCGCGTCCGGCGAACTCGGGGGGAACGACGTGCGCGCCGAGGAACGTGGTGTCGTCCGTGACCCGGGTGGCGATGTCGAGGCAGCGCTGCTCGTGGTACGTATCGAGCCCGTAGCCGGACTTGATCTCCATCGACGTGATCCCGGCGCGCCACGCCTCGCGCTGGCGGCGTGCGGTGAGCAGCAGCAGCTCGTCATCGGTAGCCGCGCGTGTGGCAGCAACGGTCGATTGGATGCCGCCTGCGGTGTACGCGGCTCCGGCCATGCGGGCCGCGAACTCGTCGCTACGATCACCGGCGAACACGAGGTGGGTGTGGCTGTCGACGAACCCGGGCAGCACGCAACGCCCGGCCGCATCGATGTGCTCGTCGGCCAGTGCACCGGCCCGCTCGATCGACAGAACCGCTCCGCCTTCGATCACGACCGCCGCGTCGCGGAGCAGCCCGAGTGGGCCCTCGCCGAGTGACGGGTCACCGGTGACGAGCAGGCCGATCCGGTCGACAACCGTGGTGCTCATCGGTCGCGCCGCAGCTCGTCGATCGCTGCGTCGAGTTCGCCGACTACATCGATCGAGTGATGCCGGCTTTCGCTGACGATGACCCGACCACCGATCACCACGTGGTAGACGTCGGCGGCGATGGCGGCGAACACCACTGCTTCGAGCAGGTGACCGGGCTGCGCCCCAGCGGCGCGCACGGTGTCGAGCTGTACCGTCGCGAAGTCGGCGAGCGAACCGACCGCAAGGGTGCCTGCCCCGCTCCACCCCAGGCTGGCGTGACCGTTCACGGCGGCCGCGCGCAGCAGCGACGGCGCATCGTGACTGCCACGAACGCCGCTGGCGAGGCGCTCGTCCAATTCGACGGCGCGGGCCTCTTCGAACAGGTCGATCACGGCGTGCGAGTCGCTACCGAGACACAGGCGCGCTCCGGCGTCGCGCAGCGCCAGCGCCGGGCCGATCCCGTCGGCAAGGTCGCGTTCGGTCGTCGGGCACAGGCACGCGGTGCAACTCGCCGCGCCGATCAGGTCGGTGTCGGCATCAGTGAGATGGGTGGCGTGCACGGCGGTGAAACGCTGGTCGAGCGTTCCACGCTCGGCAAGCAGCTGCGTCGGTGTGAGACCGTA
>JAYURF010000023.1:0-2435 GCA_043756365.1 Acidimicrobiales bacterium | reverse complement strand
GCGACCTGGCGCGAGCCGGTGTGATCGACGAGATCCCCGGCCGAACGACCGGCGAGGAGCGTGCCCAGATGGGCGCAACGGTTGCCGCGGCTGCCCCTTTCCGTCGTGCGGCGGATCTGTTCGACGATGCCTGGTTCGGCGACGCGGTCGTCGATGACGCCGACGTGCAGGCGATGGAGGTGCTCGAACACGAAGTGATCGCGGCATCGGCGGCTTCACGCTCGGCGGTGTCACGCACGGGAACAGCGCGCGCGGCGCGCCAGGACGGGCGGATCGGGTGAACCGCGCGGCGAGCGGCGACGGCGAAGGCGGCGGCGGGCGGATCGCGGTCACCGCGCTGTTGGTGCTGGCAGTCGCCATCGGCATGTTGCTGCTCGTGCGCGCTCGTCCCGAACCGGGAGCGTTCGACCCGCGCTCGGGCCGCCCGGACGGCACACGGGCATTGGTGCTCCTACTGGAATCGCAGGGCGTGAGCGTCGATGTCGGCACGACAGTGCCGCGACCTGGCACCGCGACGCGTGTGCTGATCGTCGCAGATCAACTTGGGGACGATCAGCGGGCCGACGTCGTGGAGTTCGTCGAAGCGGGTGGAGTTGCAGTCGTGGCCGATCCGCGCAGCACCCTGCACGGCGCCACAAGCGATGTCGCCACAAGCGACGGGGACGGATTGGGCGTTGGGGCGATCGTGGTGACGGGGGCCGAACCTGGCGGCGCTGGCATCGGCGACGATGCTGCGGCAGCGGAGGCGAACGTGCCGCGGGGCGACTGCACGATCCCGGCGCTAGCCCGGCTGCGCGGCGTGTTCGTGCCGGACGGCGTGCTGTTCCCGGTGGGCCCCGACGACGTGGCGTGTTTCGCCAGGCCGGCCAGTGGCAGCGATCCGGCGCACGCGTTCGTCATCCTGCGACCGCTCGGCACCGGTACCGTCGTCGGTCTCGGCGACAACCAGGTCCTCACGAATGCCTTCATCCGCTACGCCGACAACAGCGGACTTGGGGTGGCGCTGCTGGCGCCCACTGCGGATCAGGTGGTGGTCAACGGTGCCAGGTCTGTCACGGTCGTCATCGGTGATCGTGCAGCGGCGACCCCCGCCGACCTCGGTTCGGGCGAAGAGACCCTGCGCGATCTCGTGCGCCCCGGCGTGTGGATGGCGTTGACGCAGCTCGCACTGGCGTTCGTGGTCCTGGCCGCGGCGCGCGGAATCCGGGCCGGCAAGGTGGCGACCGAGCCGGTGGCGGTCGAGATCGCCGGCAGCGAGGCGGTGAGCGCTCGTGCCACCGTGATGCAACGCGCCGGCCACGCGGCTCGGGCCGGCGCGGTGCTCCGCGGCGACCTGCACCGAGAACTGTGCGAACGGTTGGCACTTCCGCGCGGCGCCGCCATCGATGCCGTCGCGGCAGCCGCCGCGTCCGCGTCCGCGTCCGCGAAGTTGGTGATCGATCGGCAGGCCGTCATTGCGGTGTTGACCACCGAGGTGCATGACAATGCTTCATTGCTCGAGCTGTCCCGCCGGATTGCCGTGCTCCGCGCCACACTCGACGCCCAACCGCAGGCGCGACCTCACGAACAAGGAAGCCATCGATGACCGATCAGTCCCCCGAGCCCGCTCCCGCAGGCTGGGCCCCCGCCGGTGCCCCGTTCGCGAGCCCTGCAAGCTCGACAGCAGATGCCGGGCAGTCCCGGCCACCGGAGCGGTCGGCGCGAGCCGCAGTGCTGGCGGTCCGCGACGAGGTAGGCAAGGTGGTGGTCGGCCAGCAGGGCGTGTTGTCGGGAGTGATGGCGTCGCTGTTGGCGAACGGCCACGTGTTGTTGGAGGGCGTGCCCGGCGTGGCCAAAACGTTGCTGGCCAAGTCGCTCGCGGCGGCGTTCGACATGCAGTTCACCCGTATCCAGTTCACCCCCGATCTGATGCCGTCGGACGTCATCGGCCAGACAGTGTTCGAGCAGGCCCCAGGTGCGGCGGCCGCTTTTCGGTTCCGGGAGGGTCCGGTCTTCACCAACTTGTTGCTCGCCGACGAGATCAACCGCACCCCACCCAAGACCCAGGCTGCGTTGTTGGAGGCGATGGAGGAACGTCAGGTGACGTTCGACTCGATCACCCGCCCGCTCCCCGATCCCTTTCTGGTGATTGCCACCCAGAACCCGATCGAGTACGAGGGCACCTACCCGCTCCCCGAAGCACAGCTCGACCGCTTCTTGTTCAAGTTGCAGATGAACTATCCGAGTGCCGAGGAGGAGGTCGCCATGGTCGCCCGTCACGATCAGGGGATGAACCCGCACGACGTGCGCGCCTCTGGCGTGCGCGCCGTGGCCACGGCCGCAGACTTGATCCGTGCCCGCGCCGAGATCGCGGCGATCCGGGTTGATCCGGTGGTGCAGCAGTACGTGGTTGCGCTGTGCCGGGCGACCCGCGAGTCGCCGTCGTTGCAACTTGG
>JAYURF010000022.1:0-6688 GCA_043756365.1 Acidimicrobiales bacterium | reverse complement strand
GGGTTCCGGTTGATGTGCGCTTGCCGGTGTGGTGCACAGTGTGCCGGATGTATTTCACCAGGTCAAGCGGTATTTTTCAATCCACAGGGTTATCCACCAACAAACCCGGTCATCCCCAGATTTTTCTTGTTCGTCCACTGCTTGTCCACCGGTCGTCCACATGGTTGTACACACCTGGGACCGTGCGAGCACGGTTGACCAGACTGAAAGCGTTGACGTTTGCGCCGCAGCGGGGCACAATGGCACGCATGATCTCCGGCTGTTGCACCACGCTCGCCACCATCATCATCATTCGATAGCGCACGTGGTCCCGCCCACGTGCGCTTGCAGCCGCCCTCCGGGGCGGCTGTTGCATTTCTCCGGCTAGTTCGTACAGACAGGAACCCAGCGATGACCACCGATTTGACGGCACCCGTAACCGACCAGACCGCGCCCCAGTTGATCCCGGTGCCCCAGTTGATCGAGGTGTTCGACACCACGTTGCGCGATGGGTTGCAGGTGGAAGGTGTGTCGGCAACGGTCGATGACAAGTTGCGCATCGCCGAGCAGCTCGACTTCCTCGGTGTGCACTACATCGAGGGCGGCTGGCCGGGGGCGAACCCGAAAGACATCGAGTTCTTCGCCCGCGCCGCGACCGAGTTGCAACTGACCACTTCGACGATGGTCGCGTTCGGCTCGACCAGGCGGCCGAAGGGCAAGGTGGATGACGACGTGACGTTGCGCAACCTCCTCGATGCCAACACGTCCGCGGTGTGCATCGTCGCCAAGAGTTGGGATTACCACGTGCTCGAGGCGCTGCAGACCACCCTCGACGAGGGCGAGGCGATGATCGCCGACAGCGTTGCGTTTCTGACCGGCGCCGGGCGGCGGGTGCTCGTCGACATGGAGCACTTCTTCGACGGCTACAAGAACAATCCCGAGTTCAGCCTGCGCGCCCTTGAAGCTGCGGTGGTGAAGGGCGCGTCGCATGTGGTGCTGTGCGACACCAACGGCGGTTCGCTGCCGCATGAGGTGGCTGACATCGTGGCCGCCGTCCACGCCCACGTCGGCCGTGACGTCATCATCGGCATCCACTGCCACGACGACACAGGTTGTGCAGTGGCCAACTCGATGGCTGCGGTCCGGGCGGGGGCCCGCCATGTCCAGGGAACGCTCAACGGGCTCGGCGAGCGCACCGGCAACTGCAACCTCACCACGGTCATCCCGAACCTGCAGGTGAAGCTCGGCATGTCGTGCCTGCCGGAGGGCCGTCTCGAACGGTTGACGGCGGTGAGTAACCACGTGGCCGAGGTGCTCAACCGTCCGCTCAACCCGCAGGCCCCGTACGTGGGCGCGTCGGCCTTCGCGCACAAGGCGGGACTCCACGTGAGCGCGATCGTGCGCGCCAAGGACGCGTACGAACACATCGATCCTGAGCTCGTCGGCAACGGCACCCGGTTCGTCGTCAGCGAGATGGCCGGCCGGGCGACGATCCAGATGAAAGCCGATGAGCTCGGACTGGCGATGGACGGCCCGGCGGTGAACCAGGTGATCGACGACCTGAAAAGGCTTGAGCACGAGGGCTTCCACTTCGAAGCCGCCGATGCCTCGCTGGAGTTGCTGATGCGCCGGGCGTCCGGATGGGAGCAGCACTTCTTCCGGGTCGAGAGCATGCGCGTGATCACCGACGAACTGCCCAGTGGTGATTTCACGACCGAGGCAACGGTCAAGGTGTGGGTGCCGACAGCGGATCCCGGCGGCGCACCGGCCGACGTCCGCCACGTGCACACGGCCGAGGGCAACGGGCCCGTCAACGCGATTGACGTGGCGTTGCGGACGGGGTTGCGCCAGGCGTTTCCGCAGCTCGACCGGGTGCACCTCACCGACTACAAGGTGCGCATCCTCGATGGTGCAACGGCGACCGGGGCGATCACCCGAGTACTGATCGATTTCACCAACGGCGAGCGCAGTTGGACAACGATCGGGGTCAGCTCGAACATCATCGAGGCGTCGTGGCGGGCGCTCGAAGAGGGCCTCATCTACGGCCTGCTTCACGACCCGGCCTGAGTTCAGCTCACTGCGGGATGGGTGGCGGCTGCTCCGGGACAGGGTAGAAAGAAAGCCGTATGGCCGCACCGAAGTTCGCCCCCGCCCCAACCGTTCCTGACGCGCGTGGATACTCGTCGCCCGATCATGTTCCCGGCACCTGGATGCCCGACCGGCCTGGCGAGATCCGCGGCTTCCAGCCCGAGGGGGCCAAGCTCGGCTACCAGGGTCCCGATCAGGGCTTCGGGATCAAGATCGCCAACACGTTCCGCACCAAGATCCACGTCTCGGCCGGCGAGTCGATCGACGATGCGGTGCAGGGGTGCCTGGGCATCGGACTGAGGCGGGCGTCGATGTTCAGCCGGGCCCCGGTCATCCACGACTTCACGGTGGCCTTCACCGCGTGGGGTTATCTCGACGAGAAACCGCCGGCCGAGCTGATCGCGGTGCGATCCGATCTGTTCAGCGGTCTTGGCAACATCGCCCACCACTACACCGAGTCGCGGAGACTGGTCGACATGGTCCCCGAGTCGACGCTGAAGATGTCGCCGCAGCAGGTCACCGCCGCCTACCCCGGGCGCTGGCGCGACCTCGTCGGGGCCTGACCCCACACGCGACCGTGGGCCACGCCGACCACCGTCGAAACTCGGCCGGAACTTTCGGAGGTGAGGGTGCGTCGAAGTTGAAGACGCAGACTGAGAGTGAGGCCCCAATGCGACAGCCGGTAACCAAGCTCTGGGTCTGCTGACGTGCCGCCGATCTCGCCCGAATCAGCGAAGGCGGCCGTGTTGCAACAGGGCCTCGATCACCTGATCGGCAGCCGAGTCGGCGGACACGTCGGCCGTCTTCAACACCAGTTCCGGTCGTTCCGGCCGCTCGTAGGGCGAGTCGATCCCCGTGAAGTTCGCCAGCTTTCCGGCGCGAGCCTTGCGGTACAGGCCTTTCGGATCACGTCCCTCGGCGACATCGAGCGACGTGTCCACGAACACCTCGATGAACTCGCCGTCGTCGACCAGATCTCTGGCCATCTGCCGTTCAGCTTGAAACGGGGAGATGAACGACACCAGCACGATCAACCCGGCGTCGACCATCAGCGCGGCGACTTCGGCAACTCGGCGAATGTTCTCGACCCGATCGGCGTCGGTGAAGCCGAGGTCCTTGTTCAGCCCATGACGCACGTTGTCGCCGTCGAGCAGACAGGTGTGCTGGCCTCGTTCATGGAGCTTGCGCTCGACGATGTTGGCAATGGTCGACTTCCCCGCCCCGGAGAGGCCGGTGAACCACACCACGGTCGGTTGCTGACCCTTCATCCCGGCGCGTGCCCGCTTGGCAACGTCGATCGTCTGCCACCGAACGTTGTCCGAGCGCCGCAGGGCGAAATGCAACATGCCCGCACCAATGGTCGCGTTCGAGATGCGGTCGATGATGATGAATCCGCCGGTTTCGCGGTTCGTTTCGTACGGGTCGAACGGAATCGGGCGGTCCAGGTTGATGTTGCAGACGCCGATCTCGTTGATCAGCAACGTCCGCGCTGCCGCATGTTCAAGGGTGTTGACATCGATGCGGTGCTTGGGCGCAGCGATCGAGATGCCGACGGTGCTGGTGCCGATCTTCATTCGATACGGCCGGCCAGGCAGCATCTCGTGATCGTCCATCCAGATGATCACCGCCTCGAACTGGTCGGCGACGGCAGGTGGAGCTTCGGTCGAAGCAATGATGTCGCCGCGCGAGACGTCGACTTCGTCGGCGAGGACGACCGTCACTGATTGCCCCGCAACCGCGACCTCGAGATCGCCGTCGGCCGTGACGATTCGCTTCACTGTCGACAGCTGTCCGGATGGGGCGACGCACACGCTGTCCCCAGGCTGCACCGAACCACCGACGATCCGCCCCGCGAACCCGCGGAAGTCTGCGGTCGACCGCTTCACCCGTTGCACGGGGAGCCGAAAGGCGCAGCCCTCGACGCGGTCGTCGACCTCGACATCTTCGAGATGCTGGATCAAGGTCGGTCCGTCGTACCAGGGCATGCGGGTGCCCCGCTGCACGATGTTGTCGCCGTCGAGCGCCGACAACGGGATCGACATGATCTCGGTCAAGCCGGTGTGTGCGGCGACGGCACGAAACTCGGCGTCGATACTGTCAAAAACCGCCGGTGAGAAGTCGACCAGATCCATCTTGTTGACGGCGAGGACCATGTTGCGGATGCCGAGCAGCGACGCAAGATAGCTATGTCGCCGAGTTTGCACCTGGACACCGTGGCGAGCATCGACGAGGACCACGGCGACCTCCGCGGTGGAAGCTCCGGTCACCATGTTGCGCGTGTACTGCTCGTGACCGGGGGCATCGGCGACGACGAACCGCCGGCGGGGCGTCGAGAACTGACGGTAGGCGACGTCGATGGTGATGCCTTGCTCTCGTTCTGCAGCGAGCCCATCGACCAGCAGAGCGAAGTCGAGCTCATCGCCGCGCGTTCCGACCTTCTTGGAATCGGCTGCCAGTTTGAGCAGGTGGTCGTCGAAGACTTGATTCGCTTCGTACAGCAACCGGCCGATGAGTGTCGACTTCCCGTCGTCAACGCTGCCGCACATGATGAAGCGGAGCGGAACGGTTGCGTCGTGTTCGTCAAGCATCTCGTGAGCGGGCATCAGAAGTATCCCTCGCGCTTTTTTGACTCCATCGACGCGCTGCTGTCATGGTCGATCATCCGGCCCTGACGCTCGGAGGTTCGGGTGGCGATCAACTCGCCGATGATCTCCCGCACGGTTGTCGCGGTGCTCTCCACCGCACCGGTGAGCGGGTAGCAGCCCAGCGTCCGGAATCGCACCGAGCGCATCACCGGGGCCTCGTCGGGAAGCAGTTTGAATCGATCGTCGTCGACCATGATCAGTGCTTCGTCGCGTACGACGATGGGCCGCAGGGCGGCGTGATACAGCGGCACGACCGGGATTCCTTCGACCTCGATGTACCGCCAGACGTCGAGTTCGGTCCAACCCGACAGCGGAAACACCCTCATCGAACCGCCTGCCGGGGGGCGGGCGTTGTAGAGCTGCCACAGCTCGGGGCGCTGCAACTTGGGATCCCATTGGTGCGATGCCGATCGCACCGAGAACACCCGCTCCTTGGCACGGGAGGTCTCCTCGTCGCGGCGAGCCCCACCGAAGGCCAGGTCGAAGCGGTGCTCGTCGAGCGCTTGCTTGAGCCCGTCGGTCTTCCACATGCCGGTGTGGACGGCCGATCCGTGGTCGAAGGGGTTGACCCCAAGTCGAACGCACTCAGGATTCTGATGGACGAGCAGATCCATTCCCGTCGCGGCGACCGTTGCCGACCGGAAGGCGTACATCTCTGCGAACTTCCATGTGGTGTCGATGTGCAGCAACGGGAACGGCGGTTTGGACGGATAGAACGCCTTGAGTGCCAGATGCAACATGACGCCGCTGTCTTTGCCGATCGAATACAACATCACCGGGTTGTCGCTCTCGGCGACCGCTTCGAGGATGATGTGAATGCTCTCACCCTCCAGCCGCTGAAGGTGGGTCAGCGCAGCGCTGGGTGGGTTCACGGCGCCATCGTAGGCGGCCAGACGCGCCCTGGACCGTGCAATCGTTGGCCCAAAACGCGACGGTGGGCCACCGCTGTAGCAGTGGCCCACGAAACCTCGTCGCTGAGCTCCCGAGGGAGCTCAAGTTTGCTGGATCAGCCGACCGACGGCGGCACCATCACGTTGTCGATCAGGTAAACCGTTGCATTGGCGGTCATGATCTCGCCGACGACGACGGCGGAAGCGCCACCGTTGAGGCTGATCGTGTCGCCCTCCACCATGATCGGCAGGACTTCACCGGTGAAGGTGGTCAGCTCGGTCTTGCCGGACAGGTCGGCCATCGACAGCCGCTCGGGGATCACATGGAAACCGAGGACCGTGGTCAGAAGGCCTGACGGATCGGCCATTGCGGCCTCGAGTGTTGCCGGGTCGAATGCAGCGAATGCGCAGTCGGTCGGGGCGAACACCGTCAGTGCCTCGGCGCCGTTGAGGGTGTCGCCGAGGCCGGCGGCGCCGACAGCAGCCACGAGCGTGGTCAGCACGGGGTTGTTGGATGCAGCGGTGGCCACCGGGTCATCGGTCATCCCTTCGAGGGTGCCTTCCGCCTGGCCGCCCTGAACGGCGGCGACGATCTCATCGGCCGAACACGCTTCGGCTGACGACATCGGCGTGTCGCTCATCGAGTCGCTCGTCACTGGAGCGTCGGTGGCGGCGACCGGGGCGTCGGTGGCGACGGGTGCCTGTGTCGCCGGGGTGGACTCGACGTCATCGCTACCGCAGGCAGCGGCGACGAGCGAGAGGGCGGTCACAGCGAAGACGCTGCGCATGACCTTGCTGGTGCGGATCTTGTTGGTACGCATTTCGGTTCCTACTTCCTTTTGGGGGGTTTCGTGATGGGGGGAACACGGTTCACGCTGAGCCGTGATGCCTCGGCGGCACCGGTGGTGCAGCCGAGAGGGGAGTGGTGTGCCTGCGCTGTCACGCGTCGGTTACATCCACGAAGATCGACATCCAGCCGCTCGCTCCGTTGGGGAACGGGTCGGCACGGGCGTCGGTTTGAAGTTGACCGTTGGCATCGGTGGCCCGAACGGTGAGGCGGTGGCGGCCCGGGGTTGCATCCCAGCC
>JAYURF010000021.1:0-20948 GCA_043756365.1 Acidimicrobiales bacterium | reverse complement strand
TCGTGGGTTTGTTCTGGTGGATCGGGTTGATCGGGTTGATCTTCGCCGCGGCCTCTCGCCTTCGTCGGGTCCGACCCGATGTGCCGGGGGGTACGCGGATTGCGTTCGATTCCATCACCATCACCGGCGTGATGGTGGCTCAGATGGTCAACGGGCTCACTGCCGAGTTCGTCGGATCAGGTGTCAGTTCCATGGCGATCTTGCTGTTCATCACCGGGGCGTGGGCGATCGCCGCAGGTGATGACCTCGACGCGCTCGACGACTCAGGCCCAGCCCACGTGTTCAGGAACCCGTTCGGGCGTGTGCCCTGAACGTCCGGCGCGCTGGTTGGCCACGCGCCACACGTAGCGGGGGTTCAAGATGATGTAGCGGCGCCACAGCCGCTTCGGGTCTTGACCCAATCGGTACAGCCACTGCAAGCCCCACCTCTGCATCCATGCGGGCGGTTCGGTCTGCAGCCCGGCGTGGTAGTCGAATGCCGCCCCGACGGCGAGGGCCGGCATCGAGAGGCGGTGCATGTTCTCATACACGAAAACCTCCTGGCGCGGGCAGCCGAGGCCGACCATGCAGATCAGCGCGCCGCTGCTACGGATCTGTTCGGCGATGACGTCGAGTTCGTCGGGCGAGGCGGTACCGAACTTCGACGGGCTCATCCCCGCGATCTGGATCCCTGGCGCCACGATCGGCAACCGATCACGCAAACGGGCGAGCGTGGCGACGCTGCTGCCGTAGAAGTACACCGGCAGCCCGTGTGTTGCGGCGGCTTGGCAGACGAGCAAAGTGAGCTTGGGCCCGTACACCCGGTCGCGTAACCGGGTGTGATGCAGCAGGTTCATCGCCCATCGAACGGGCTGACCGTCGGGGGTGACCAGATGCAGCGCGTTCAATCGCGCCGCATGCTGCGGGTCATCGACGCCGGTCATCACGCCATGAACGGCCAACGCCGAAACGCCGTAGGCGCGTCCGTCGATGGCCGCAGACACGATGCGCTGCACGGCCGCCTCGTAGTCGAGCGCATCGATACCGATGCCGAGCACATCGACCTTGCCCTGATCAATCATGTCCATCGATCCTGGTTGAGCTCGTACATCTCGGCGAAGATCGCGCGAACGTCGTACTGCAACTCCCAGCCCGGGTAGTGCTCGGCAAATCGACCGTTGTCGCCGATCCACCAGATGTGGTCACCGATCCGGTTCTGATCGACGTACGTCCAGTCGAGCTCGCGGCCGGCTATGTCCTGCGCCAGGTCGATCGCTTCGAGAACGCTGCAATTGGAAAAGCGCCCGCCACCGATGTTGTACACCTCGGCCACCCGTGGGGCCCGCCAGAACCGTTCGAAGCAGGCGATGAGATCGCTCGAGTGGATCGCGTCGCGAACCTGCTTGCCCTGGTACCCGTACACGTTGTAGTGCGTTCCCGTCATCGTGCAGCGCATGACGTAGGCGAGGAATCCGTGCAGTTCGGCCGCAGCGTGGTTGGGGCCGGTGAGCGTGCCGCCGCGGAAGCAGGCGGTTCTCAGCCCGAAGTATCGGCCGTACTCCTGGACCATCAAGTCGGCGGCCACCTTCGACGCACCGAACACGCTGTGCAGGCATCGGTCGATCGACATGTCCTCGCGGATGCCGCCGTCATACGTGTGCGTGGGGTCGATTTCCCAGCGGGTTTCGTGCTCGACGAGGGGAAGCGAGTTCGGGGTGTCGCCATACACCTTGTTGGTGGAGGTGAAGATGAACACCGCGTCCGGGCAGTTCTGGCGCGTTGCTTCGAGCACGTTCAGCGTGCCGACGGCGTTGACGTCGAAATCGGTGAACGGCTCGCGGGCTGCCCAGTCGTGCGATGGTTGCGCGGCGGCGTGGATGACGAGCGTGATGTCGCCGGCGTACTTGGCGAACAGCGCCGTCAGTGCACCTCGGTCGCGGATGTCGATGTCGGCGTGCGTGTAGCGTTCGCCCAGCGTCGTCTCGAGGTTGGCGCGCATCCACGCCGTGGAACCCTCGGGACCGAAGAACACCTGGCGCATGTCGTTGTCGACCCCGACGACGTCGAGGCCGAGGCCGGCGAAATGCTCGGCAGCGCGGGAGCCGATGAGTCCGGACGATCCGGTGATGATGACGACAGACATGGTTCTCTTGCTGGTTCCTCTTGGTGGTTCCGCTTGCTGGTTCCGCTTGCTGGTTCCGGTGGTGGTTCGTGGGTGCTGGTGGAGCATCCAAGGGACAGCGCTGGTCAGTGACCGCCTGGTTTGGTGAGCACCTTGGCCGTGGCAACGAGGATTCGGAGGTCGTCGACGAGGGTGACCTGACCGAGATATGGCAGATCATCGTCGAAGCACGTATGCAACAACAAACCATCGTTGCGTTTGGTCACCTGCCACAGTCCAGTGATTCCCGGCTTGACGACGTGGCGGGGGTGGGATCGCAGATCGTGCTGGTCGATGACGCTGGCCAGTTCAGGGCGGGGACCGACGAGGCTCATCTCGCCGGACAGCACGTTCAACAACTGTGGCAATTCGTCGAGGCTCGTGCGGCGGAGCAACTTGCCAACGCTGGTATGTCGAGGGTCGGCGATCGATTTGTGGGTTGATCGACGCTCGAGGCCCGAGTAGGGCTGTGGTCGTTCACCGCGCCGGCTGTGGTGCATGGTGCGGAACTTGTACATCACGAAGTCGTTGCCGTGTAGCCCGACTCGCTTTTGTGCGTACACGATTCCGGGTCCGAGTGTGAAGCGCAACACCGCAGCGATCGAGACGAGCGCCGGCGCGGCGACGGCAAGTGCAACCGCGCCGACGAACAGGTCGAGCGCTCGTTTGCCGCGGCGTGGATACCATCCGGCAGCGAGCTGGAGTGCTGGCTTCACGCCTGTTGTGGACGCACGCATGTGGGGCGCTTCTCCGCAGTCCATCGCGATATACGCCATACCAGCTTTCCCTTCCGCCGTCACCAACTACGCAGGTAGTGGGCGAGAATCTAACGGGTCAATCGCGCTGCGCGTACAATCGTTGCTCGTTCCTTGACTAATTTATGATGATGCCGACAAGCTGGGGTTTGGCTCGATCGACGACGAAGCGGGCGATGGCACCATGGAGGCATACATCGTCTGGCCCATGAACCGGATCTCTCACTCGACCACCCCGGTTGCGGAGCACCGCGTTCTACGCCGTGGTCGGCCACGACCACGCGTACGGACCAACCAACCTCCACAAAACCGGAACGATGTCCTGACGGCCAAGACGTACGCCCACAGGCCGCGAGTGCACATCCGTAACAACACGCAAATGGAACCGCGGCCAACGCCCTCCGACTTCGAACCCGTCCGTCGCCGCCGCCGGTAGCGTCCGCCCGTGACCAACGACCCAAAGTCGTCGGGCCGGCCAAGCAACTGCGGATGGGCTGAGATCCGCTCGACATGGGTTGCGGCCGCGCTACATTTCGCTGAGGTGGCCCGGAGGGGCCACTTCGTCCGTGGAGGAACACCGTGTCGCAGCAGGTTCGTGGAGTGATCGCCCGGGGCAAGGGATTACCGGTGTCGATCGAGACAATCGTCATCCCCGACCCAGGCCCCGGCGAGGCTGTGGTTGCGATTCAGGCGTGCGGCGTATGTCACACCGACCTGCACTACCGCGAGGGTGGGATCAACGACGACTTCCCGTTCCTACTCGGCCACGAGGCTGCCGGTGTGGTCGAGTCGGTTGGCGAGGGCGTCACCAACGTCGTCCCCGGCGACTACGTGATCCTCAACTGGCGGGCAGTGTGTGGCACGTGCCGCAGCTGCCGGCGGGGTCGCCCGCAGTACTGCTTCTCGACGTTCAACGCAACGCAGAAGATGACCCTCACCGACGGCACGGTGCTCTCGCCGGCGCTCGGCATCGGTGCATTCGCCGACAAAACCCTCGTCGCCGCGGGCCAGTGCACCAAGGTCGATCCCGCCGCGCCGGCCACCGCGGCGGGTCTGCTCGGTTGCGGTGTGATGGCCGGAATCGGTGCCTCGATCAACACTGGCGGCGTCGGCCGTGGTGATTCGGTTGCCGTGTTCGGCTGCGGCGGCGTGGGCAACGCGGCGATCGCCGGAGCCCGCCTGGCCGGGGCGCACACGATCGTGGCCGTCGACCTCGACGACCGCAAGCTGGCCTGGGCCACCGAGTTCGGGGCCACCCACACGGTGAACGCGACGAACAACGATCCGGTCGAGTACATCCGCAGCGTCACCGACGGCAATGGTGCCGACGTCTGCATCGAAGCCGTCGGCCACCCGGCGGTGTACCGCCAGGCGTTCGACGCCCGCGACCTGGCCGGTACCGTGGTTCTCGTCGGGGTGCCACGACCTGACATGACCATCGAGTTGCCGTTCATCGAGATGTTCGGCCGCGGCGGCCAGCTCAAGTCGTGCTGGTACGGCGACTGCCTGCCGAGCCGCGATTTCCCGATGCTGATCGACCTGTACCTGCAGGGCCGGCTCGACCTCGACCGGTTCGTCTCGGAGACCATCTCGCTCGACGGTGTGGAGGAGGCGTTCCACAAGATGGAGCGCGGCGAGGTGCTCCGCAGCGTCGTCGTGATGTAGCCACGTGTGACCCGGTGTCGGGCCGGTGTCGGGCCGGTCGCTGGCTACTTGCGGTGCTGGGCGTACTCGATCACCCGGGTCATCACGGTGTCGTCCACTTTGGCGACGGCGCCGCAATCGAACGGCGGCTGCGGGTCGTACTCGATCATCAACTGTGCTGCTTTCGCGGCGGTGTCGTCGAACAGGATCTCCAGCAGGCGCAGCGCCATGTCGATCCCGCTCGACACGCCCGCCGCGGTGATGATCCGCTGAGGGAGGTGCTCGACCACCCGCTGCGCTGTGGCGATCGCCCCGGTCCGTTCGAGCTCGGGATACACCGACCAGTAGCTCGTCGCAGTGAGGCCCTGCAGGAGCCCGGCGCCGCCGAGCACCAGTGAGCCAGTGCACACCGACGTGGTGAACGTGGAGGTGCGATGCGCGGTGCGCACCCAGTCGAGCACCCGTTCGTCGCCCATCAACGCGCGGGTCCCGACGCCACCGGGGAAGACCACGATGTCGGGGGTCGGCATTTCTTCGAACGTGGCGTCACGGGTGATGCCGAGGAACCCGTTCTCGCTGCGCACCTCGCCGCGCTCGTGACCGATGAAGGTGATATCGAGGGCCGGGATGCGTTGCAACACCTCGTAGGGCCCGATCGCATCGAGGGCGGTGAACCGGTTGAACAGGGGGATGGCGACTTGCATGGGGTTGCCCTTTCGATGAGCGGTACGAGGTCGGCGAGCGGTGTGCGGTGATTCAGGCTGCCGAACCGAAGCGGCGACGGTAGTGATCGGGGGCCACCCCGATCCGGCGGACGAACGCCCGGCGCATCGTCTCGGATGTGCCGAAACCGACGCGGCGGGCGATGGCGGCGACGGTATCGGCGGTGTCTTCCAGCATCCGCCGCGCCGCCTCGACCCGGATCCGCTCGACATAGAGGCCTGGCGATTCCCCGACCTCGCCGGCGAACACACGAGTGAAATGGCGGGGGCTCATCGACGCACGCCCCGCCAGCGCAGCTATTCGGTGATCGGCACCGGGGTCGGCCTCGATCGAGCGTTGAACGTGTGCGAGTGACGGCCGTTCGGCTCGTGGCATCCACACCGGGGCGGCGAACTGGGTCTGCCCACCGGGGCGGCGCAGGAACATCACCAGCCAGCGGGCCACGGTCTGGGCGACCTCGGTGCCGTGGTCGTCTTCCACCATGGCCAGCGCAAGGTCGATGCCGGCGGTCACCCCCGCGGAGGTCCAGATGTTCCCGCTGCGAGTGAAGATCGGATCGGGATCGACGGTGAGTTGCGGATACTCCAGCGCAAGCCGGTTGGCTCGCGCCCAATGCGTGGTGACGGTCAAGCCGTCGAGCAGACCCGCCTCGGCGGCCAAGAACGTGCCGGTGCACACCGTGGCGATCCGTCGCGCCTGCGGTGCTGCAGCACGCAACCACGCCACCAGAGCGGCGTCGTTGCGGGCTTCGTGGACGCCGAACCCGCCGGCAATCATCAACGTGTCGATCACGGCAGCCCGCTCCGGCAGCGGCTGCGTGGCGATGCCGAGGCCACTTTCCGAGGTGATCGTCGAACCGCCAGCCGACACGACGGCGACGCGATACGCCGGTTCAGCGTGTTCGTGGCGGCCACGGGTGGGCATGTCATCGAGCACCTTGCCTGCCCCGACGAAGACCTCGAGTGGCCCGACAAGGTCGAGCGCCTGGATGCCGGGGTAGGTGACGATCACGACCTGACAGGTGCTCCGTTGGTCAACCGGTACGTGTTGCTGCTGGCGGGGCATGCCGTCGAGTGTGCTGCATCGCACGAATGACGTCAATGACATGTAGCCCACAAATCGTGCCATCAGGGCACCAGGGAGGCGCTCGGCGATCAGCGGACCGCTGTCTGCGGCACTGCGCCTGTGGCACCGCAGGCTGGCGCAGCGACGATCGTTCCGTACACTCGGCGGTCATGGATCTCCGCATCGGCGTCACTCAGTCCCCCCGTGAACTCAGCATCGAACTGGCCGACGACACCGATCGGGTCGAGTTGCAGAAGAAGATCGACGCTGCGCTCAGCGGTGCCGTCGATGTGTTGTGGGTGACCGACAAGAAGCAGCGTGATGTCGGCGTGGTTGCCGCCAAGATCGCCTTCGTCGAGATCGGCTCGGCAGAGGGCGAACGGAAGATCGGATTCGGCGGCTGACACTGCTCGACCGCCGTCTCCTGTTCGTCACCGGCAAAGGTGGCGTCGGCAAGACCACGGCCGCCGCCGCGCTCGCCGAGCTTGCCGCTGGGCTCGGTAAACGCACGCTCGTGTGCGAGATGGACGCCAAGGGCGCGCTCGCTGCGGCGTTTGATGTTGCCCCACTGAAGTTCGCGGCGACTGAGATCGCCCCTCGTTTGTACGGCATGGCGATGAACACCGAGGATTCGCTACGCGAGTACCTGCGCTTGTTCGTACGGGTGCCACTCGTCGGACGGATCGGGCCGTTGGCGCGAACCTTCGACTTCGTCGCCGATGCGGCACCCGGGGTGAAGGAGATCCTCGCCGTCGGCAAGCTCTGCTACGAGGTTCGCGAGCAGCACTACGACATCGTGATCGTCGATGCCGAAGCGAGCGGGCACATCGTCGCCCAGATCGCTGCACCGCGGGCGATCCGCCAGCTCGTCCAAGTGGGCATCGTGCGCGACCAGACCAACTGGATGATCGACATCTTGGACGATCCTGTCCAGACCGGCTTGGTGATCGTCACGACACCCGAGGAGATGCCGGTCACCGAAACCCTCGAACTGGTCGACCGGGTCCGCACCGAGACCGGGGTCGACATCGCCGCAGTGATCGCCAACCGGGTCCTGCCCGCGCTGTTCGCCGAACGTGAGCTCGAAGTGTTCGAGCGGATCTGCGGGAAGCGGCCGCGGGCGATGCTCGTCGATGTCGCCGGAGCCGCCGTTGGTTCGGTGCTCGACGCGTCGGCATCGATCGAAGCTCGGCGCAGCCTCGGGGCAGGGCATCTCGAGCGACTCCGCGACGGTCTGACCAACTCGGTGCCCATGCTGATCGTGCCGGAGCTGTTCACCAGGGCAACCGGGCGTCGCGTGGTGACGCTGATGGCCGGCTCGATCCACGACGAGCTGGTCTGAGCCCCGAATGGCTGCGCGATCCTCGACCGCTGGCCGACGCGGACAGGTCGGCATCGACGCCTTGTTGGCGTCGAAGGAGATGGTGATCGTCTGCGGCAGCGGGGGCACCGGGAAGACCACGATCGCAGCCACGCTCGGGGTCATTGCCGCGACCAGGCTGGGAGCGCGGGTGCTGGTACTCACCGTCGACCCGGCGCGGCGGTTGGCCGACGCGTTGGGCCTCGGCCCGTTGGGCAACGCCGAGGTGCAGGTCGCCCCAAAGCTCCTCGCTGCGGCCGATCCGGTCGGGCGCGGCGATCGCCGGCCCGACGACGCCAAGCATGGTGAGCTGTGGGTGGCGATGCTCGACACCAAATCGGGATGGGACGAGCTGATCCGCCGCCACGCCCCCGATGCGCAGGTCCGCGACCAGATCCTGGCGAACTCGCTGTATCAGAACGTGACCGGCCGTTTCGTGCACAGCCACGACTACCTGGCGATGGAGCGGTTGCACGAGGTGCACGCGTCGGGCCGTTACGACCTGATCGTGATCGACACGCCACCCTCGCGTAACGCGCTCGACCTACTCGACGCGCCGGGGCGGATGAAGGAGTTCTTCGGCAGCCGGTTGTTGCGATGGCTCACCGTGCCATACCGGTCGCGGTTCTTCACCGTTGCCTCGAAGCCGTTCTACCAAGTGGCTGATCGCATCCTGGGGTCACGTTTCCTGCAGGACATCGCCGAGTTCTTCGTGTTGTTCCAAACGATGGAGGACGGATTCGTCCAGCGAGCCAATGAGGTAGAGCGCCTGCTGATCGACCCGCGCACGTCGTTCGTGGTCGTGTCGACGCTGGAGGCTGCACCGGCCTATGAAGCGGTCACCCTCTCCCGCGAACTCGAACGGCGATCGATGCACCTCGGCGCAGTCGTTTTGAACCGGGTACTGCCAACGGCGTTTCGTTCCGCCGCCGCAGCCAAGTCGGCGCGGCGGCTCCGCGCCGCGATCGGTACCAAACCCGGGGCTACACCCGACGGCGAGGCAATGCCCGGCGGCGAGGCGGTCGCGGGTGTCGACAAGGCTGCGCAGCGCAGCGGATCGGTCGTCGCCCGCGTGGCGAAAGCGATCGGTGCCGACCCGGTCGAGGTCGGCGATGTCCTGGCCGAGGTGAGCGCCCGCTTCCACGACGTCGCAGTCGTTGCCAGTCGCGAGGCCGAGAGACGCAACGAGCTCGAACGAATCGGTGCGCTCACCGTGTCGGCCCCATCGCTCCCCTTCGACGTGACCGACCTCGACGCATTGGCGCTCCTCGGCGCCCATCTCCTGCAGCGTCTTCCCGCCGGGGCGACCTGAACCCGCCCGACAACTAGGCCGGAGCCAACGCCCGTGGCACGTGGAGACGTGGCCGACGTCGAGCTTTCTGGCACACTCGGAGTCCTATGGCAACACTCGCCGAGGTCGCGCGGCAGCGCACCAACCTCACTCCCTTGCAAGTCGGCCACCTGCAACAGCTCGTTGCCGAGTGGGGTTTTCTCGCAGATCTTTCCTTCGCCGACCTGTTGCTGTATGTACCGACACCCACCAACGACTGGGTGGTCCTGGCGCAGGTTCGGCCCTCGACCGCCCGAACGATCTACGTCGCCGACTACGTGGGTGACCATGCCGACACGGCGCGATCGTTGCTCGACAACGTCGCCAGCAGCGGCGGATTGTGCGAGGGCGACATCGACGTCGAGGGGCTCGCCGAACCGGCACGCATGCTCGGTATCCCGGTACGCCTCAACGGTGAGATCATCGCCGTGCTTGCCCGCGAGACCACGTCACGCAACACGCGAATGTTGGGCGAACTGGAACGCACCTACGTGGCCATCTTCGAACGATTCGCGGTGATGGTGGCCGAGGGTTCGTTCCCGAGCCAGGGTCCGCTGGAGGATTCCAGCGCCGCGCCGCGCATCGGTGATGGCACGATCCTGCTCGACGAGAGCGCCCGGGTCCGCTACGCCTCGCCCAATGCGATGAGCGTGTTCCACCGGGTGGGGATCACTGCCAATGCGCTGGGCATGCGGCTGGCCGAGATGGGCTTCAACGACGGAACGGCGCGCCGAGCGCTCGAAACGAAACGGCCGGTGATCGAAGAGTTCGAGCAGACGGCTGAGATCGCGTTGCTCAGCCGCTGCCTGCCGATCATGGCTGGGGGCGAGGTGACCGGCGCGCTGCTCCTGATCCGTGACGTCACCGAGGTGCGCAAGCGCGACAAGCTGCTGCTCTCCAAAGACGCCACCATTCGCGAGGTCCACCACCGGGTGAAGAACAACCTGCAGACCATCTCGTCGTTGCTGCGCTTGCAATCGCGGCGGCTGCAGTCGGCCGAAGCCAAGGCCGCGATCAACGAGTCGGTGCGGCGCATCCGCACCATCGCCGTGGTGCACGAGACGCTGTCGCGAGAAGCGGGTGACGATGTCGCGTTCATCGACATCGTCCGCCCGTTGCTGCGCCTCTCGGAGGAGGGGTTGCAGTCGCAGGATCGCCCGATCCGTTTCACGGTGCACGGCGACGGCGGCCGCTTGCCGACCACGGTGGCGACGCCATTGTCGGTGGTGCTGATCGAATTGTTGCAGAACGCCATCGATCACGGGTTTCCCGAGGGCAGCCCGGGGGGCGATGTGGTCGTCGAGCTCGGCCGTCAGGCGGGGACCCTGTCGATTGGTGTGGTCAACGACGGGGTCGGGCTCGATCCGAGCTTCGAACTGAACCGGGCCACCGGGCTCGGTTTGTCGATCGTGCGCACGCTGGTGACGACCGAACTCGGTGGGTCACTGGTGATGCGTTCGGGCACCAGGGCCGACTTCGAACGCGTCGGCATCCGCGACGTCCGTGACGGCACCGGCACGGTCGTGCAACTGTTGGTCCCCCTCGACTGACGAGACCGCACTGGCCATTCCACTGGCCGTTTGGGCGACTGACCGTTTTCGGGCTGCTCGGGTCGAGCGTCGCGCTGTCAGGCGAGCAGGCGCTGGCGGGCGGCGTTCTGTCGGCGGATTGCCCGTCGTTCCTCCTCGTCGAGACCTCCCCAGATCCCCGAATCCTGGTTGGTCTCCAGGGCATACTCGAGACAATCGTCCCGGGCGGGGCATTCGCCGCAGACCTCCTTGGCACGAGCAATCTGCGTGAGCGCGAGCCCGGTGGTGCCGATCGGGAAGAACAGATCCGGATCGGTATCTCGGCAGATGGCCTTGGTTCGCCAGGTGTAGTCGGCGTTGGCCAAAGCCAGGCTCGATGCAAGGATCGTCACGATGTTGCTCCCCGCTGAAGGAGTTGGAGTGAAGGGTTGGCTACCCCAGGTCATGGGGCGTTGGGTACGGTGGGTCTCGCTGCAACGTAGCGGCGACGGGCAACGACGTGAACCGTTAACCAGGCAGTAACGCTAGGAAACAATTTCCCCGAACACAAGAGACGCGCCCGAGTTGTGTGTGCGTGTTCGCTCAAAATGCCATAGTTCCTGGCGATGGGGGTATCTAGAAAAAAGGACGGGTGGCCGACGGTGACGCAGATCATCGCTCATCGTGGTGCATCAAGGACGCAACGTGAGAACACACTCGAAGCCTTCCGCTCCGCCCGGACGGTCGGAGCCGATGCGGTCGAACTCGACGTGCGCCGAACCCGTGACGGAGTCCTGGTCGTGCACCACGACCCGAGCGTCGCCAGCACGAGCCCGGACACGGGCCGGACAACCCGGGTCACGATCATTGACACCGACGCAGCGGCGCTGCCCGTGCACATCCCACGCGTCGGTGCGGCGCTCGATGTGTGCGCGGGAATGTGGGTCAACGTGGAGATCAAGAACGATCCGGATGAACCGGACTTCGACGACACCGAGTCGGTGGCCGAGCAGACGATGGCGTTGCTGATCGCCCGAGGCGAGCCCGACCGGTGGTTGGTGTCGTCGTTTCGCCTGGAAACCATCGATCGCTGCCGTGCAGTTGCCGACGATGCCGGGGTGGCAATCCGGACCGCGTGGCTCACCATGGTGGCCTCGTTCGAACCGGTCCCTGATGCGGTGATCGAGATGCTCGTAGCGAGGGGCCACGCCGCGCTGCATCCGTGGGTCCGCACCCTCGAACGATCGACGGTCGCCGCGTGCCATCGCGCTGGTCTCGCCGTCAACGCGTGGACCTGCGACGATCCGCGTCGGATGGGGGAGCTGATCGAGTGGGAGATCGACGGGATCTGCACGAATGTGCCCGACGTGGGTGTCAGCGTGGTGGCAGCGCGGGGCGCACGATCCTGACGGCGTTCGGTACGTGGCTGAACTGCAGCGCTCGCGTGGTTCCGAGGAAGTCCCCGTCGAGCTGGTACGGGAACGGTGTTTCCGACGTGATCGTGATGTGAGTCAGGTCGGTGCGCACGTCGAGGTGTTTGCCCGGCGTCACACCCCCGCCGCGCAACGCCCCGGCGAGCGATCCGAGGATCGCCGACACGTTCATCGTCTGGAACGTGATCGCGACCAAACCTCGCTCCAAGGTTGCCGCGGGGGAAAGGTCGAGCGGTCGGTTGCCGAGATAGGTGTACGGGTTGGTGTTCAGCACCACGGTGAAGTACCCGTCGTCGAGCCGGAAATCGCCGGCCCCATTGTCCCCGGCCCCATTGTTGCCGGCCCCGGAGCGCGTTCCCCCGCGTACCGCGAAATGGGGCGTCGTCCGGTCGTACTCGCTCAGCCAGGTGCGCAGACCGGCGTAGATGAACAGCGGATGGCCGAGCCAGCGTTTGAACGACGCGTGCCGCTCGACGAGGGCAACCACGGCGGCGTCGAAACCGACCCCGGTGTGGAAGCAGAAGTAGCGCCCGTTCACGATGCCGAGACCGATCGGTTCGATGCGGGCCGCGTCGATGCCATCGCAGAGTTGAGCGACAGCGGCGACGGGATCGTTGGCCAGTCCGAGCGTGCGGGCGAAGACGTTGGTCGATCCGCCCGGCAGCACTCCAAGTGCGGTCGAGGTCTCGGCGACACCTGTGGCAACTTCGTTGAGGGTGCCGTCGCCGCCGAACGCGATGACGATGTCCACCCCCCGGCGGGCGGCGTCTTGGGCGAAGCGGGTTGCGTGGCCGCGACGGTTGGTCTCCACCACTTCGACGTCGTGACCCTGGCTGAGGGCCCGGTGGATCATGACCGTGTTGCGCGCCGTCACCGAGCTGGCAAACGCGTTGACGACGAGCAAGATGCGCAAGTCCCGCACGTTACCGCTGGCTCGACCGGGCGCCCGGCCCGCGGCCATGGTTGCGGATCGTGGTGCATGCGGTCTGCGGGGCCGGGTGGCGGGGGTTGCAGGCTCCCGGACGGGAACGGTTACCGGCCGGGTGGGGGGAGGGTTACCGGCAGGGTTGGATGCTGGTGGTACCGGTCGGTAACAATGGGTGCCAATGAACGTCATCGTGTGTGTGAAACAAATCCCGGATCCCGCCTCACCAGGGGCGCTCGATTCCGGCACCAAGACTCTCAAGCGTGATGGCAAGCTCATCCTCGACGAGTCCGACACGTACGGCGTGGAGATGGCGTTGCAGCTTGTCACCGCCGCAGGCGGTGGCGAGGTCAGCCTCGTGTCGATGGCGCCCAACGGCGAGACGAGCGGCATGCGTACTGCGCTTGCCATGGGTGCGGCCCGCGGGGTGCTGATCAGCGACCCCGAGTTGCAGGGCAGCGATGCCCTCACCACGGCCAAGGTGCTTGCTGCGGCGGTTACTCGCCTGGGCGGTGCCGATTTGATCATCGCGGCAACCGAATCCAGCGATGGCTACACCGGGACCGTGCCCGAGCAAATGGCCGAACTGCTCGGCTTGCCGTCGGTCACCTTTGCGAAGCATGTCGTGGTCGATGGCGGGACGCTGCAAGTCAATCGCCAGACCGAAGAGGGCTACGACGAGGTCACCTGCCCGCTGCCGGCGCTGATCAGCGTGACCGCCGGAGTGGTCGAGCCCCGGTACCCCAGTTTCAAAGGGATCATGGCCGCCAAGTCGAAGCCGGTCGACACCGTCACCGCCGGAGACCTTGGTATCAGCCCGGTCGGTTGGAGCGGCGCTGGTCAAAGCATCGTCAACGTCGCCCAGGCCGAGGCCCGTGCAGCTGGCGAGATCGTGGAAGACGACGGAGAGGGTTTCGCCAAGATCGTGGCGTTCCTCGAGAACCTGAAGGTCATCTGAGCCCCGCTCGGAAAGAGGAACTATCTCATGAACATCTGGGTATTTGCACAACAGTCCAACGGCGCGCCCACCACAGCCACGCTGGAACTGCTCACCAAGGCTCGCTCGCTCGGCACGGTCGCCGCGTTCGTCGGCGGCGACGCCAGCGGGATCGCCGGATCGCTCGGTGAGTACGGGGCAACGTCGGTGTATGCCACGGGCGACGTCGCCGGAAAGCTGCCGGGCGTCGCCGTGTCGGCGGCGATGAAGGCGGTGATCGATGGTGGCACCACGCCAGACCTGATCATGTTCCCGCAGTCGTACGAGGGCCGCGATGTGATGGCCCGGTTGTCGGTCAAGCTCGACCGCACGGTGCTCACCAACAACACCGACGTGACCGCCGATGGCGACACCATCTCGGTGACCACCCCGATCTTTGGTGGCAACACCCTGGTCACCACGCAGTTCACCGGCTCAGCTCCCAACCTGGCCGCGTTCCGGCCGAAGTCGTTTGCGGCCGAAGCATCAGGCGGTGCCGCCGCAACGGTGATCGACGCTCCGGTCCCCGATCTCGGTGCCGCCGGTGCAGCGGCCGTGACGGCCGTGCACACCGAGGAGCATTCGGGGCCCAAGCTCGACGAGGCAGCCATCGTTGTGTCGGGCGGCCGCGGCCTCGGCGACGCCGAGAAGTACGCCATGATCGAAGAGCTCGCCAAGTTGCTGCGCGGTGCCCCGGGTGCCTCACGAGCAATCGTCGATGCGGGCTGGGTGCCTTACAGCTACCAGGTTGGCCAGACCGGCAAGGTCGTCAAGCCGGGTGTGTACATCGCCGCCGGAATCTCTGGTGCCACCCAGCACATGGTTGGAATGAAGGGCGCGAAGAACATCATCGCGATCAACAAAGACAAAGAGGCGCCGATCTTCGGCATCGCCGACCTGGGCATCGTCGGCGACGTGCACAAGGTCCTCCCCAAGTTGATCGAAGCCCTCAAAGCCCGCTGACCCAGATCCTTCGTTAGACGAGGGGCCAGGGGTAGCGGCGGCCGGAGGTATCGACCGGGAGCACCGGTTGACGCACGATCCACTCGGCGCGCTGGCGGACCGCTTCGACCTCGTCATCGGACAACAGCGCGGCGATGCCGAGCGGTACCGACTGCGCCAGGCGGGCGCACGCCGCCAGCATCGCCTCGGGCACCGGTTCCCCACCGAACTCCCATACCACGGTGCGCAGCTTGAACTCGGTGGCGAAGCACAGCCCGTGGTCGATGCCCCAGATGTGATCGTCACCGTCGATCAGCACGTGGCCGCTCTTGCGGTCGGTGTTGTTGGCGATGATGTCGAACACCGCTACCTCGCGCAGTCGGTCGTGGAGGTCGTCGCGCTGTTCGTGGATCGTGAAGTAGTGCTGCTGGTGATCGGCATCGACGTACCACTGCATGCTGCCATCGCCAAGCGGGCCGTCGCGGATGATCGTCGGCGGGACGAGATCGATCCCCATGGCCTCACTGAGCAGATACGCGGCCCGTTCGCGGCGATGCAGCCCCGGTTCGAAGTCCCACAACGGCCGCTCGCCACGCACCGGCTTGTAGATCGCCTGCGCGAGTGGACCGGCTTCGCCTGCGCAACCAGAGCCACAGCCGGTGCCGGGGCCGGTGACGTTGCCGGGGCCGGTGACGTTGACGAGGAAGGTGGCGTTGCTGCTCCACGGCATCCTGCCCTCGATGTCGATCGTGCCGCGGTCGAGCAGGTCGAGTTGGCCGGTGCGGTCCACCTGCATCAGTTCATCCGCGGGCAGATGTGTCCGTCGGGGTCGATCGGGCCCGAACACCACATGCAGTTCGGGCGGCCGGCGGCCAACAACTGGTCGGTCTGTTCGCACAGCGCGAGCACCTGTCCCCGGGTGAGGAAGACCCGCAAACGGCTGCGGTCCTCGAGCGACTCCGGGACGGGCTCGCCTTCCTCGTCGACTTGCACCACTTCGTCGAGTTGCAACACGACCAGTTCGGTAACCCGGTCGTAGCCGAGCCCGATGGCACCGAGCACGAATGCCACGTCGAGCGGTGCAGCAAGCTCGAGTGCGCCTGGCATCGGTCGGTCGTCAGCCGGAGGCAGGTCGTGGAGTACGCGGCGCAGGTACTCGGCGATGGCGGCCGCCTGTTGCTTCTCGCACTTCACGGTAACTCGCTCGCGGTCGCGCCTGGCCTGGAGCAGGAACGTGCGCTGGCCGGGACGACCGACGGCGCCGACGGTGAATGCGTCGACCTGGTCGAACTCGAAGAACACCGACATCGCGAGACCTAGCGGTGACCGCTGCCGGGGTTTCCGGCGATGCCCGACCTGAGGCGCGTCATGACGGGCGCAGTTCGGCCAGGGACCCACCGGCGGAGTTGACGGTGAGTACCACCGGTGCGCCGTGGCCGTATGCGATCGCGCTGATCGAACAGGTGCTGATGACGATGCGTTGGAACAGGTCGATGTGGGTGCCCATCGCGTGGGCGACGGCTGCCTTGATCGGATCGGCATGCGACACGCACACCACCACGCCACCGGGGTGCCGTGCACGGAGCCGGTCGATGGCGCCGACGATGCGGTTCTGCATTGCCGTGAAGCTCTCGCCGCCAGGAAACGTGAACGTCGACGGGGCCCGCTGGACGGTGCCCCACTCGGGCAGCTTCATCAAGGCCTTGAGTTCGGCGCCGGTCCACTCGCCGAAATCGCACTCCAGCAAACCTCGGTCGATCTGTACTTTCTGCCCGGCAGCCTTGCCGATCGGCGCCGCCGTTTCGCGGGCGCGTTCCAGTGGCGAGGCGTACACAGCGTCGATCTTCGGGAGTGCGGCCAGGCGTTCGGCCGCAGCGTTGGCTTGCTGATGCCCGATGTCGGCCAGGTGCAGGCCTGCGGCCCGGCCGGGAAGCAGCTTGCCGGTGGTGGGCGTCTGCCCGTGCCGGACCAGAAGCACCAGCGTCGACGTGGGCGGAGGGGTTGGTTTCGTTCTCGCCATCTCGATCACGAAACCTACTGCGTTGCTCGCCCGTTCACTCGCCGCCGGCGGGACACGGGTGCCCGTGCGGGGTCTGCCGGACGTGCTCGACGTACTCTTCGGGTTGATGGACTCACTGGGGTTGCTGCGTGCCGAAGTGTGCGAATGCCGGCGGTGCCCGCGGCTGGTCGAGTGGCGCGAGCAGGTGGCCCTGCAGAAGCGGGCGTCGTATCGAGACGACGACTACTGGGGACGGGGGGTGCCCGGCTTCGGTGACCCCGCCGCGACGGTGCTGGTGCTCGGCCTCGCCCCTGCAGCGCACGGTGCGAACCGCACTGGCCGGGTGTTTACCGGCGACCGCTCTGGCGACTGGTTGTTCCGGGCCATGTACCGGGCGGGTTTCGCCAATCAGCCCACATCGGTGTCGCTCGACGACGGTTTGGTGCTGCGCGATGCGTGGGTGACTGCGGCGGTGAAGTGTGCGCCGCCGGGCAACACCCCGCTCCCCGACGAGCGGGATCACTGCCGCCCCTACCTCGTTCGTGAATTGGTGATGCTGGAGCGGTTGCGGTTCGTGGTGTGCCTTGGTGGGTTCGCCTATGAAGCGGCCTGCCGCCACTTCGGTGTGCGCCCGCGACCGAAGTTCGGCCACGGTGTGGAGGTCGGCATCAGCGACGTTTCGGGCCGGGAACTGACGCTGCTGTGCTCGTTCCATCCGAGCCAGCAGAACACCTTCACCGGCCGTCTCACCGAGGCGATGCTCGACGACATCTTCACCCGAGCCGCCACGAAAAGATCTGGGCAGGATTCCTCTCGGAAACCGAGAGGAATCCTGCCCAAATCGTGAGCTGTCGAGCCCGAAGGCTGATCAGGGTCAGTGGCAGCGAAAGAACTCGTTCACGCTGCCATCGGGACGTAGGTTGAAATGATCCGTGAAATGGGTCTTGAACGTCGAACCATCGTCGCCGGTGCCGTGAACTGTGAACGTGAACGTGCTGTTCGCTGTCTTGCCGTTCGCGTTGAAACCGCCCCAGATCGTGAACTTCCCGGTGTAATCGGGCAGCAGTGGATCGGTGGCAACGAACGTGCCGGTCTGGGTGAACGTGGCGTGAACGCGGCCGTCGTCGAACAGTGTCTCGTGGCGCACGAGGTTCGAGGTCGTGGTGATCTGGTAGTACGCCCCGCTGCCATCACAGCTCGGTAGGACATCGATGAACGTCTCGACGAGGCCCTTTTCGTGAATCGTGGTGGTGACCGGCGGTGCCGCCGAGACAGGCGTGATGCCGAGTCCGGCGACGAGACCAACGGCTGCGACAATCGTGACGAATCGGTGCTTCATTGGTTTCTCCTTTGCTGGGTTTGCGCACCCGTCTGTGCGGGCGCGCACGAACAAACTGCTGCGTCGGAGATGCCTCCTTCCTCCGTGCCACCGCAGGCCGACACCCCGCGGCTGGCAATTTTCGAGTATGCGCTCGGACGCGTGTGGTTGTCAAGGCTCATGCAACGGTGAACTCGTAGACCATGCCCTTCATGAAGTGCGGCTGCCCCGTGCCCTCGGTTTCGCGATCGGTCGTGCCCTCCGGAACGAAGCACACCATTGCGTACCTGCCGGGCTGCAGGTCGGCGACGGCGTACTCGCTTTCGCCCGGCAACCCCCCGGCATCGGCAACCATCGTGACCTTGGTCATGGCTTCCTCCTCAGCAAGCGCGAGTAGTTCCTGCGCTGTTTCGGTGACGTCGTCGTTGATCCGGAACACCACCATCTCGTGGGCCTCGGTCCCGCCGTTGGTGAACTCGAAGCTCGTCGGCCCCGCATCGATGGTGTTCGGTACGCCCTGGAAGGCGTAGTCGGCGGCTTGCACGTTCACTGGCTTCCAGCGGCATTCACCCAGGTCGAACTCGTGCAGCCGGTCGAGAGCGGTGTCCATCTCGGCTGTGAACGCGGCCTCGAAGTCGCCGGTCTCGGCCAGGCGATTGAGGCCGGCGATGCCGATGTCGATGTCGTCGACCACCTCGTCGGGTGCTGCGGCGCGGAGCTTCTGGGCCATGGGGAGAAACTCGGCGACCGTCCACTCCTTCACTGCGATGGCGATGTCGTCTGCGCTCGCGGTCTCGAAGTCGATGTCCGGTTCCTCCAATGTCTCCAGGGCGAGGCTCGTCGTGCAGTACTCCCCGCTTCCTGCAGCGCTGTCGTTGTCGTCGTCCCCACAGCCTGCTGCGGCGACGGCGCTGATGGCGATCGCTACGCAGGCACTGGCATTGCACAGGAAAGGTCGATTGGCTCGTCTCATGTTGTGTCTCCCTCGTGTCGTGCGGTGCACGCGCACCGCTTCGAAGGAGATGATGAACCCGTCCTGCGGGCGTGTCGTCCGCAGAACTTACGTATTTCAGGCCGCGAGCGGGTTTCAGGCAGCGAGCAAGCCGAGCCGCGCGGCTTCGGTGGCGGCCTGACGGCGGCCCTCGACGCCGAGCTTGGTGAGGATCCTGGCGACATGGGTCGTGACGGTCCGCAAGCTGATGGTGAGCGCGGCGGCGATCTCGCGATCGGTGTAGCGCTGTGCCAGGTAGCCGAGTACTTCAAACTCGCGAGCGGTCAGGCCGACCCTCCGGGCCGCAGGTGTGAGCGGCGACGACGCGCGGGCAGCTTCGCCGGCGACCGGCCCGGCACCTCGAGTCGACAGCGCCCGAAGCAGGTCAGTCGCTTCGCCGACTGCGCGTTCGAACGACCATCCTTGGCCTGCCACGAGGGTCGTGGCGAACGCGCCGCCGCTGGCCGACACGCCGGCGAAGATCGCGATGGCATCGGGGTCATCGGCGGCTGGACGGGCACCGAGTTCGCTCCGTATCGAGGTTGCCGCGCCCAACAGGTGGGCAGCCTGGGTGAGCAGTTGACGGTCGGCGCACAATGCGGCGGTGAGCTCCAAGCACTGGGCGGTGTCGAAGCGTTCGCCGGTCGAATGCTTGATCGCGAGGCTCTCGCCGAGCAGGCGAGCCGCCTCGAAAAGTTCACCCTGGGCACGGGCGACGAGCGCCAGGTTGTACAGGCAGGCGCCCGCATCGCGCTGGATGCCGAGGTTGCGGAGCTGGGTGAGGGCGGCAGCCAGGATGGTTCTGGCGAGGGGGGCGTCGCCTGTCTCGAGGATCGCCCTGCCGAGGTTCACCGACGTCTGGGCGACGCCGATCGGGTCGCGTAACTCCCGGCGTAGCTCGAGTACCTCCTGGTGACGGGTGACCGCGACGTGCGATTCGCCACGAAGCGTCGCCAGTTCGGCGAGGTTGTTGAGCGCGGTGGCGAGGCGGTTGCTGTCGTGCCGATCGCGGAAGATCGTTGCCGTCTCGGACCAGCACCGCTCGGCGTGCACGAGGTCGCCCTGGAAATAGGCGACGCTGCCCAAGTTGGACACCGCACCGCCGATCAGTTCGGTATCGCCCAGTTCCACCCCGAGGTCACGGCTGCGCGTGTACCAATCGATCGCCGCTGCGTACTGGCCTCGGCCGATGGCGGCGTTGCCGATGTGCCGGCACGCCCTGGCGATCCCGAGCCGGTCTCCGAGCGTCTCGGAAACGCCCAGGGCCGCGACGTACCTACGACCTGCTGCGTCATCGTCGCCGACGGCTTCGAGCATCGAGCCGGCCCCGAGCAGGGCGCGCGCGGTCACCGCCGACGGGGTGTCGTTGCCGGCTGCCGACAGTCCGCGTTCGAGCCATTCGAGGCCCTCGGTCACATACCCGCGCAACAGCCAGAACCGCCACAGCGTCCCGGCCAGATCGATCGCCGTTGACGGGTGCTCGTCGAGCGCCCATTGCAGCGCAGCGCGAAAGTTGTCATGCTCGACTTCGACCCGGTCGAGCCACGCCGTCTGGTCGGCCTGGGTGAAACCCTCCTCGGCCGCGTGGGCGAGCGCGGTGAAAAAAGCGGCATGATTGGCGCGGGTCGTCGGGGCGTCGTCGGCCCGGGTGAGCTCGTCGGCGGCAAACTCGCGGACGGTTTCGAACATCGAGAACCGGCTGTCGCCGGAGGTTTCGCTCCGTTGCACGAGGTGATGATCGACGAGAGCCGCCAGTTCGTCGACGACCGAGGCCGAGCCGGTCGCCCGCACCGCTTCGGCTGCAACGAGGGTCCATCCGCCGGCGAACACCGAGAGCGA
>JAYURF010000020.1:0-2447 GCA_043756365.1 Acidimicrobiales bacterium | reverse complement strand
TGCAGATCGGCGGGCGCGCAGGCATCCCCGCGACGGCGGTTGCGGCGGCCGTGAACGTGACGGTCACCAACACCGGCGGCAACGGCTTCGTCACGCTGTTCCCGTGCGGCACGGCGCAACCAGCGGCGTCGCAGTTGAACCATGGCACCGGCGTGACCTTGTCGGCCGCCGCAACTGTGAAACTCGGTGACAGCGGCCGTTTGTGCATCTTCAACCTCGCCGCAGCCGACCTGGTGGTCGACGTGGTTGGGTACTTCCCGGAGGGCTCTAGCTACACCGCACTCGATCCTGCCCGGCTGCTGGAAACTCGGCCGGGTCAGCCGACCGGAACCGTCGACGGCTTGTTCAACGGGCTCGGGCCGCGGCTGGCCGGGACTGTGACCGAGGTGCGGGTCACGGACCGGGCCCAGGTTCCAGCGGGTGCCGGCTCGGTCGTGTTGAACGTCACGGCGGTCGACGCCAGCGACGCCGGGTTCGTGACGGTGTACGCATGCGATCAACCCCGCCCCAACGCCTCGCAACTCAACCACGTCGCCGGGGGCACGATCGCCAACTCGGTCGTGGCTGCGGTCTCGGCGGCCGGCACCGTGTGCGTGTTCAACAGTGCCCCCCTCGATCTGGTGATCGACGTCTCGGGGTATCACCCGACTGGTGTGAGCGTGGTGCCCGTTGCTCCGGCGCGGCTGCTCGAATCGCGCGATGGTGAGGCGGGCACGGTCGACGGAGCGGGCAACGGGATCGGGCGACGCCCCACCGACAGCATCACCGAAGTCGACATCGGCGGCCGCGTCGGCGTGCCCTCCGGTATCTCGTCAGCGGTGATCAACCTCACCGTCACCGAACCGGTCAACGCCGGCTTCGTCACGGTGTATGCCTGCGACACGCCCCGCCCCAACGTGGCCAGCATCAACTTCACCGCCGGCCAGACGGTAGCCAACCTCGTCGTCTCCGACGTGGACAACGCGGGGCGGATCTGCATCTACACGATGACTCCAACCCACCTCATCGTCGACCTCACCGCCTACCACCCCTGATCAGGAGCGCCTGATCTGGAACGCCTGATCAAACCCGTTATTCGGCTACGTAGCCGCCGATGTCGACCACCACATGGGTGGGGCTGTTGTTGAAGATGCACACGGCACCACCGCCGCCGATCTTCGCGATCACGTTGTTGGCAATGGTCTGGCCGACGCTGTAGTTGACGTTGCTGGCCGTCGGCCGCGGGGATCCACACGGCCAGAGGGTCAGGAATCCGGGCGCGGTCGATCCGGTGGCCGTGACGTTGAGCGCAACGGCGCTTGCGGTTGCAGGGACACCGGCACGGCCGACGACGGTGAGGCGAGTTTCGGTCCCCGCCGCGAGCAAGCCGCCACCGGTGAAGCGGCCGTCGACGGTCGAACCCTCGCCGTCACGTGTCTCCAATATCCGAGCGGGGGTGAAGGCCACGAACGGGGTGTCGATCGGCCCGCGGGTCTCCGTCGAGTACGCCGGACCCTTCGGCAGAACGAACCCGCTCACATCGACCACGAGGTGGGTTCGTGCCGAGGTGTACACGCAGATCTCCGGGGAAGCGGGCGTACCGGCGACCGGTCCGACGCCTGCGACCACCGGGGTGCTCGGCTGGACGATCACCGTGTTTGCCACGGTCCGTCCAGTGTCGAAGTTCAGGCTCGAGGCGAGTGGGCGGGAAGCTGCGCACGGAAAGACGGTCAGGAACCCGGCGCTTTCCGGATCTACCGCAGTGACCGTGAGGATGAATGGGCCCGGTGGAACGGCAAAGAACTTGGAGGTCAGGTTGATCGCTGTCACCGAATCAGCCGCCCGGACCCCACGGAACGCACCTGCGCCGGTGGAACGGGTGTCGACCATTCTGCGCGGCGTGAACAGGTTCACCCCGCCATCGGCAAGCGTGTAGCCGTTGACGTCCATGACGACATGGGCGGGGGCGCTGACATGTACGCAGACCGAGCCGGAGACGTCGAGTGCGCTGATCACGTTGGCGGCAACCGTGGTACCGCGGGCGAAGTTGAGGTTGCTCGCCAGCGGAACCGGCGATCCGCACGCGTAGACGGTGGCGAAGCCGGCGGCTTCCGGTTCGGTGATGGTGAGGTTGGCGATGACCCCCGATGCATTGGCCGGCACCCCGCCGCGACCAGCGACCGGGATGCCGAGCGTTCCGACCTCGCGCCGACCGATTCCGGAGAGTCGGCCATCGACTGTCGATTCCTGGCCCGGACGTGTGTCCACCAAGCGGGCGGGTGGCACGGCAATGAACGGCAACGGTGACCGGGGTGGCGTCGTGCGAACGTATGTGTGGCTATCGCCAGACGATGCCCCGAGGTTGGTGGCAGTCGTGGAGAACGCGGCGACCGAACCGTCGCTCGACATGTACACGTTGGACACTGCCGCGTTGGCCCGTTCGGTCCCGATGGCCGACACCACGTGCG
>JAYURF010000019.1:0-2449 GCA_043756365.1 Acidimicrobiales bacterium | reverse complement strand
CGCGTCGTGTACGCGACCGTGCGGGGTCGGCGCCAAGAACCGTTCGATCGCCGAACAGGCGATCAGGCCTGCGCGCCGTCCGCTGCATCGATGACTGTTCGGGCTGTCACGGCACCGGTGTCGATCGAGTACTCGGACGGCCACCGGGCAACGAGGAGTTCGAGATCGGTCGTGAACGTCGGGTCGTTGAGCTTGGCGTCGAGGTTGTCGTGGGCGCGGGCGGCTGTCCATCCATCGGGTCGGTACGGGCCGAAGCAGCTTGCGATGTCGCCTGGCGTGAGCCCGGCATGTTCGACGGCGAGCCAGAGGTCGAACAGGTCGCGTCCTTTGCTGCGCTGGAACAGCGCTCTGATCTTCGTTGCGGTGAGCTCCGATGCGGCAAAGGTCGGCACGGCGGCGACACCCGTGAACCACGGGCTGGCGACAGCGAGGCGACGGGTCACGGTCGGGAGAGCAGGCGACCGTTCGAAGGTGTTCATCTCCACCTTGATCTGCAGCCGCTGACCACTGAGGTACGTCGACCGAAGCCGGGCCTTCGAGTGGCGCCCGATCTCGGTGCGGACGTCGTCGAAGCCCACGGTTGTGGCGACCTCGCGAATGGCGTCCAGCACGTCGCCGATGCCACCCTCGTGGCGACGGACGTAGTCGAGGTCTTCGCTGTACCGCCATGGTCGATCGAGCCAAAGCTTGTGGAAACAGGTGCCGCCGCGAAACACCAAATCTGCGCCGAGGAGTGGATGGTTGGCGAACTCGACGATGAGCCGCGACAGAACGAGATCTTGTTCGACGTGTTCCGGGCTGACCCACGGCACCTGGGTTCGCCAGTGGGCGATGTCGGCGGCGGTGATCACAGGTCGTGCTCGACTTGCGTGTTGGGACGAACGCGCCAACGGTCGCGGCGAGAGCCGCCGGCGGGGGCCGGGGGGCGCGCTGGGTCGAGCGAAGTGAACTCGGCGCGGGCGACGAGCGCGGCGAGCGGATCCAAGTCGATTGTCGTGTCGACCTCGCGCGCCATGAACTCGATGAGATGACCCGTCCGCTGAACGACTGCGACCGGGTGCTGTCGGGCGGCGGCGACCAGCCGTTCGGGATTGAGGAGTCCTTCTACGAGCAGATCGCCGATCACCGTTGCGACGTTCGAGATGCCGCCGCCGGCACGTGGGAAACCGACGAGATCGAACACCGTGCCCGCTGGCGTCGACACCGTCACCCGTCCGGTCGGAACGTTCTTGCGCTCGCATGGCTGTTCGGCGGCGTCGGCTCGCTGGATGAATTGGATACGGCCGTCACCGATCTGCCGGTCGCGTAGCTTGGCCGGCGTGGCTACTTGCAGGACCATGGCTGCTTGGTGTGAGGCGCCGTGCATTGCGGCGGCGGACAGGAAGCCGACGTAGTACGTGTGGCCGAGGTGCTCCATCATCTGGTCGATGAAGTGGATCGCCGGCGGCGCGCCGGCGGCGCGGTACTCCGGCGGGACCGGCACCCACCCACCCTTCGTCACCGAAACGACCTTGCCCGCCTCCCGCGGCCGCTGCAGGCTGTCGGAGACGACGGCTGGGTCGACGCCGAGTAGGTCGGCGACTTCGTCCGTGCGGATGTAGTGGCGCCCGCGAGCCATTAGCCAGTCTGCCAGTTCTCCTGGGACGATCGAGGCAACTCTCACGGCTTCAACGTATCAAAGACGGGCATGATGCCGGTGTTTGATACCTCGGATTCAAAGGGTGGGTCGAACTCGACGACAACGTCACGCCAAGGTTCTTGCGCCTCCTCCGCCAGCGCGTCTGCCGCAAGCGCGTTGGCGCGTTGGCCTGCCCCATTGACGAATCAGACACTTTGAGATCTGCGCAGAGACCTACAGCCTCCGGAATACACCCAACCGGCACCGCTTCTGCGACGCTTATTCAAGCCGTCAAACGGGTCCTTCGTTGATCGATTCGGCGGAACAAGGTGTACGTCAACAGAGAAAGTACATCGAACCCTGGCCGCAGATCGCCGCACGTCACAGCGCAATACAGGCCAGGGTTTCGATTCTCCACGGAGGTGGACAGGAATCCGCTCATTCGCGCGTATGCCCAGCTGGATCGCTCACGATCGCACCGCTGAGCCGACTTGAGACTTCCACTGAGACTTATCGGCGAGCCCGATGCACCTCTGTGGTTGGGGCCAGTGCCGTTGGGGACATTGCAACCGGACGGGAAGCGAGATCACAGAATGGGTGTCGCGTCCCGGGAGTCAGCGGGGTGGGGTCACCCGGCGAACAAGCGACTCAAGCGTGAGGAGGAGGCCGATTGTGACGATGGCCGCGGCTTGCGTTGGCGCCGAACCGGTCTGGTCGACGATGGGTTGGGTTCTAAGGTGCGGTTCGTGGAACTCGGACACCAGACGCTTGTCGCGCCGACGTTGGTCCGCCGGCGAGGTAAGCAATCGTCTCGCCGGTGCGTCGTGCGTC
>JAYURF010000018.1:0-2452 GCA_043756365.1 Acidimicrobiales bacterium | reverse complement strand
CCTTGAACGTGATGTCGAGGGTGTCGCGGTTGTAGCGGTCGCCCTTGCACACCTCGCACGGCACGTACACATCAGGCAGGAAGTGCATCTCGATCTTCAGCGTGCCGTCACCCGAACACGCGTCACATCGCCCGCCGGCCACGTTGAAGCTGAATCGTCCTGGCAGGTAGCCACGTACCTTGGCCTCGGCCGTGGTGGCGAACAGCTTGCGGATGTTGTCGAACACGCCGGTGTAGGTGGCCGGATTGGAACGCGGCGTGCGCCCGATCGGCGACTGGTCCATGTCGATCACCTTGTCGAGCTTCTCGACCCCGGTGATCGTCTTGTGGCGGCCGGCGGCGATCTTGCTCTTGTAGATCTTCTGCATCAGCACGGGTAGCAAGATGTCGCGCACGAGCGTGCTCTTGCCGCTGCCACTCACGCCGGTGACGGCGACGAGGCACCCGAGCGGGATCTCGACGTCGAGGTTGCGCAGGTTGTGTTCGCGGGCACCTTTCACGACGAGATGATCGCCGCCGGGCGACCGGCGCTGGCGCGGGACCGGGATCGAGCGTTTGCCGGCCAGGTACTGCCCGGTGACCGATTCCTTGACCTTCAAGATCCCCTTGACCGGACCGCTGTACACCACGGCACCGCCGTGCTCGCCGGCACCTGGGCCGATGTCGACGATCCAGTCGGCTTCGCGAATGGTGTCCTCGTCGTGTTCGACCACGATGACGGTGTTGCCCAGATCGCGCAAGCGGATGAGCGTGTCGATCAGACGGCGGTTGTCGCGCTGGTGCAGGCCGATCGAGGGCTCGTCGAGCACGTACAGCGTGCCGACCAGGCCGGAACCGATCTGGCTGGCGAGGCGAATGCGCTGCGCCTCGCCGCCGGCCAGCGTGCCTGCCGAGCGCGACAGCGACAGGTAGTCGAGCCCCACGTCGAGCAGGAACCCGAGGCGGGCATTGATCTCTTTGGTGACCCGTTCGGCGATGATCCGGTCACGCTCGCTCAGTTCGAGCGCAGCGAGGAACTTGGCTGACTCGCCGATGCTCATCTGGCACACCTCGGAGATGTGCTTGTCGTTGACCCGCACCGACAGCGACGCCGGCTTGAGTCGTGCCCCTCCGCAGGCATGGCACGCAACCTCGCGCATGTAGCCCTCGTACTGCTCACGGGTCCAGTCGCTCTCCGCACCCTCGTGACGGCGTTTGATCCACGGGATCACGCCTTCGTAGGCCGTGTTGTACTGGCGGCTGCGGCCGTAACGGTTCTTGTACTTGACCTTCAAGTCGCCGGCAACACCGTGGAGGATGATCTTGTGCTGCTTGGCGGTGAGCGCGCGATAGGGCGTGTCGAGGTCGATCTCGTACACCTCGGCCACCGCCTCGAGCATCCGGTTGAAGTATTGGGTGTGCGCGCTGCGCCATGGAGCGATGGCACCATCGTTGATGCTCTGATCGGGATCGGGCACGACAAGTTCGGGATCGACTTCGAAGGTGGTGCCGAGACCGTCACAGGTGACACATGCGCCATAGGGCGAATTGAACGAGAAGTTGCGCGGGGCGAGCTCTTCGTAGCTCGTGCCGCACGTGGGGCACACAAGGTGCTGGCTGAACGTGAGCACCTCGTCATCGAGGCCATCGCGGTTGACGAGCTCAACCTGGGCGACGCCTTCGGCAAGCCGCAGCGCCGTTTCGAGCGAGTCGGTGAGGCGCCGGTCGATGCCCTCGCGCTGCACCAGACGGTCGATGATGATCTCGATGTGGTGCTGCTCGTAGCGGGCCAGCTTGTCGTCGCGTTTCAAGAACTCGGCAAGGTCAACGACTTCGCCATCGATGCGGGCCCGCACGTACCCCTGCCCGGCAAGGTCGGCCAGCATGGTGTCGTACTCACCCTTACGTCCCCGCACCACGGGTGCCAGCACCTGAAACCGGGTGCCCTCGGGAAGCTTGAGGATGCGGTCGACGATCTGTTGGGGGGTCTGGCGTTCGAGACGGGTGTCGTCGTTGGGGCAGTGCTGCACCCCGATGCGCGCGTACAGCAGGCGGAGGTAGTCGTACACCTCGGTGATCGTGCCAACGGTGGAACGGGGGTTGCGGCTCGCCGACTTCTGGTCGATCGAGATCGCCGGCGACAACCCCTCGATGATGTCGACATCGGGCTTGTCCATCTGCCCCAGGAACTGCCGCGCGTAGGCGCTGAGACTCTCGACGTACCGGCGTTGCCCTTCGGCATAAATGGTGTCGAAGGCCAGGCTGCTCTTGCCAGAACCGGACAGCCCAGTGAACACGATCAGGCGGTCGCGGGGCAGGTCGACGCTGATGTTCTTGAGGTTGTGCTCACGAGCGCCGCGGACGATGATCGAGTTGCTGTTGGCTGACGCCGGCATTGGATGAAGGCTACCGACGTTCAGAACTGACGTTCTGCCCGAGCCGTCGTTCGGGCGAAGAAACGCTGAAGTCCAGCG
>JAYURF010000017.1:0-6738 GCA_043756365.1 Acidimicrobiales bacterium | reverse complement strand
CCTCCCCACGATCGCCCAAGCCGGGTGAGGGCCACCCCGCGTAAAACTTCACACAGCGACCGTCACGCGCAGGAACGTTGCCGGGATGGTGGTGGTCTCCGGGATCGGACTGGTGTTCTGTGCGTTGAACAACGCGTCCAGCTCGCCGTGAAGATCGGCCTCACGCCCGCTTGCTGCCGCAGCCTCGAACGCGTTCATGGTCGGCCCGTAGTACGTCTTGAACGCGTTGACAAGCCCCGAGGGCCGGCCGGGGAAGTTGAACGTGTAGGTGTCCCTCACGAACGAGACCCTCTCGGCGGGTACTCCTGCGTCAGCGAAGCGTTCGGTCACGTTGTCCTCCACTCCCCACAACATGGGGCTGACGAAGCCCTCGGGCGGGGCCGGTGAATAGGACGAACTGATCTTCAGGATCTGCGCCACCAGCGTCGGATCGCCGGGGATCCAGTTCCCCATGACGGCTCGGCCCCCGGGCCGCGTCACCCGGACGATCTCCTTGGCCACGTCGAACGGTCGCGGGGCGAACATCGCCCCGAAGATGCTCAGGACGAGATCGAAACGATCGTTCTCCAAGTCGTTCAGGTCGGACGCATCGCCTTGCTGAAACTTGCAGTTGGTGAGGCCAAGCTCTTGTGCTCGTGCGTTGCCGGCGTCGACCAGGTTGCTGGCGATGTCGACACCCACGACATCGGCGCCGCGCGTGGCCGCCGGCACGGCTGTGGTCCCGTCACCGCAACCGAGGTCGAGGACCCTCATGCCCGGGGTGATCCCCACACGCTCGACGAGCGCATCGCCGCTTTCGCGCATGGTGGCGGCGATGCGCGTGAAGTCGCCTTTTTCCCAGAGTGCTTTGTTCGGATTCATTCGACTCGTTCCTCCCGTGGTGATGCAGTGAACCCTGCAGAGCCAGTGTCCGCCACACCGCTTGTGGCCTTCGCACAGTTCGCTGTGCTCGCGCCGGTCCTGTGTTTCAGCGCGCTTGCAGCATCCGACAAGCCGTTGAGTCACAATCATGCAATGCCGATCACGGTGAGGATCATGGGGCCGGTGTCGATTGACGGACGCGCCGATCCGGTCCCGCTCAGCCCAAAGCTGCGTTTGATCCTGGCGCTCCTGGCTGTCCACCGCGGTTCTGTCGTGTCGGTCGATCGGCTGTGCGAGGTGCTGTGGGGTGATCGGCAGCCGGCGGCGGCAACGGCCACGTTGCAGAGTCATCTCTCGCGGCTACGCCGGATGCTTGCGCCGGCAGGACGCATTGTGGCTGTCGATCGCGGATACCTCTTGGATCTGCCCGACGGTGCCCTCGATGTCGATCACTTTGAACGGTTGGCCCGTGAGGCCAGCGAGACCGACGACCACGCAATTGCGGCAGAGGTGTACCGGGCTGCTCTGGAGTGGTGGCGTGGCCCGGCGTTCGGCGACCTCGCCGACGGCGACTGGATCCGGCCGGAATCGGTGCGGTTGGACGAGCTCCGGCTCACGGTCATGGAGGCGTGGTTCGAGAGTCGACTCGCCACCGGCGGCGACGCTCGATTGATCGGCGACCTCGAGGGGGTCATGCTCACCAACGCGTTTCGCGAGCGGTTCGTGCGCCAGTTAATGGTCGCGTTGTTCCGCGACTGCCGCCACGCCGATGCGCTCCGACGCGCCACCGACTTCCGTCGGCTCGTGCGCGACGGCATGGGACTCGATCCATCGTCGGCGCTCATGACGATCGAGGCGCAGGTGCTCGCTGACGACCCAGCGCTCCTGCGAATTCCGGTCTCCCAACCCGTATCGCGCAACCGGCGAAGCGTGGTCGACGGCCCAACACGCATGGTTGGCCGGTCCGCCGATCTCGCCCGGATCACCGAGGCGATCGGCTCCTCACGGCTCGTCACGTTGGCGGGACCCGGCGGCGTTGGCAAGACACGCTTGGCCCGGCGCATCGCCGCCACCGCGACCGGCTTTGCCGACGGGATCTCCTTCGTCGAACTCGCCTCGATGAGCCGAGCCGACTCGTTGGTCGATGTGGTCGCGACGGCACTCGACGTTCAACCACGCCAGCACCTCGGCATGCACGACACACTGATCGCGGCGTTGGCCGAGCAGCAACAGCTCGTGGTCTTCGACAACTGCGAGCACGTTCTCGATGCGTTGGTTCCGTTGGTGGATCGGGTCCGCGAGCTGTGTCCCCGCGTGCATGTGCTTGCGACGTCGCGCGAGCCGCTCGGGCTACCCGGCGAACTCGTGCTCGCTGTGGCACCGCTGACGGTCGGCGCCGACGACGCCGACCCACTGTCGCTCGCCGCGTCACCTGCAGTCGAACTGCTGCTGGACCGTGTCGCTGCAGCGGTACCGGGGTTCTCCATTACTCCGGCGAACGCCGGCGTCATCGGCGAGATCTGTCGACGTCTCGACGGGCTGCCGCTCGCGCTCGAACTGGTGGCACCGCGGTTCCGTTCGTTGTCACCCGAGACAATCCTGGGCAGGCTCATGCTTCCAGCGGTCGTGCTGGGCTCCAGCATGCGGTCGGCCGAACCTCGCCATCGCACGCTCCGAGACACGATCGCCTGGTCGTTCGAGCATCTGAGCCGGCCCGAACAGGTGGTGTACGCCCGCCTGTCGGGTTTCGCCGGAAGCTTCGATCTTGCGGCGGTCGAGTTCGTGTGCGCGGGGACCGATCCCTCTCAGGCGAATGGCGCGAGCGAGCCGTTCGACGTCGTCGAGGTCGTGGGGACCCTGGTCGACAAGTCGATGGTGCAGATGATTCACCTGACGAACACCAACGGCACTCGCTACCAGCTGCTGGAAACCTTGCGTGAGTACGGGCGCGAACAGCTGGCCGCCCACGCATCGGTCGGGCTCGTCGACGCGCGGCACCTCCGCTGGTTCACCGACTTCGCCGAGCGCGCCAGCATCGGATTGGGTGGGCCGGACGAAGCCAGCTGGGCGCAGCGCGTCGATTGGGACTTTGACAACTTGCGCCTCGCGTTCGGCCATGCACTTCGCGCCGCCGACATCGACTCGGCGCTCCGCCTCACCGCTGCGCTGCGGGAGTTCGCATTCAGGCGGATCCGCTACGAGCTGGCGTCGTGGGCAACCACCGCGGTTGCCATGCCAGGCGCAGATGCGCATCCGCGCTATCCCACGGTGCTGGCCATTGTGGCCTATGGGCACTTCGTGCAGGGCGACCTTGTCGAAAGCATCGAGGTCGCCAATCAAGCGGTGGCGGCCGGTCACGAGCAGCATGTCGACACCGGCGGTCTGGCCGAACGCACACTCGTCAACGCGTGCTTCTACCTCGGCCGCTCCGACGAGGCCCTGCACTGGGCCGACCGGATGGTGGCCTCGGCGCGCGCCGGCTCGCCGGCGCGCCTTGCGCATGCGCTCTACATGCGGTCGGTTGCCGAGACGAGCGTCGGCCGTACGGTTCAGGGCGCAATCTGGGCCGGCGAGGCGAACGCATGGGCTCGCACCTGCGGGTCGCCGACCGCACGAGCCCAGGCTGCTTACGCGCTGGGTTTGGCCCTCGAGGGCTCGGACCCGGCCGAAAGCCTGCGCCTCCTGCGCGAGTCGGCACGGCTCGCTGGTTCCGCCGGCAACCGTTGGATCGAGGCGTTCGCCGACACCGAGGTGTGGTGGCTCGAAGCTCGTAACGGCGACGTTCGCACCGCACTCCATGGATCTGGCGTCGTCATCGACACATGGCACCGCGGGGGCGACTGGGTGAACCTGCGGCTCTCGCTACGACGGGTGTTCGGCCTGCTCATGCAGATCGGCGACCATGAGGCTGCCGCCTTGTTACACGGCTCACTGAACGCCTCGGGAGCGGAGTCGGCGCTGCCGTTCGAACCACACGATGCAGGTGACGTGACGGCGACCGTCGATCGGCTGCGCACCGAGCTCGGCGAGCCAATGTTCACGGCAATGGTGCAGCGAGGAACGGAACTCTCGGATGCCGAGCTCGTGCAGCTCGTCCGGGCGAGGATCGCTGCCCACAGCGGCTCCGAGTCGCAGGTGTAGCGCGTTGCCGGCGATTAAGGACCGAGACCATCCCTACGGTGACCCTGCGCAGTTTCGTCTCGCCGCGTTGAGCGACCGGGGCGGTTTGAGGATGTGGGTGGTGACGAGCGCGAGTTGCGCGAGCGCGACGTCGGGTTCGGGGCTCGGGAACAGCCCGACCCGGTCCACCCCGGCCGCGGCGAGCGCATCGATGTGCGCGAGCACGTCATCGGGTGTGCCAACGGCGGCGAGCTCGGTCCACCACTCATTGGGCATCGTCACCAGTCCGGCTGGGCCACGCTGTTCGACCAACGTGGCAAGATCGGCGAAGAACGGCGCCTGCTGCAAGCCGAGCGGCGGCGTTGCCACCATCGCAGCCAGCCATGGCGCCACCCACTCGCGTGCCGCTCGCCGATCACGGTCGATGTGGACCGCCGCGTACACCGCGACGGCGAACGGCGCCGGATTGCCCGCTGCGACGAGCGCGGCACGAACCGCGGTTGGGCCGCTGAACTCGGCCAGCACGACTCCATCGGCACATCGTCCAGCAATGGCCAGCGACTTCGGGCCGCGTACGCCAGCGAGAATCGGCGGACGAACCACGGGGGGCACCGACAACTGCACGTCATCGAGGTGCCACGTGCCGCCATCGAGGGTGACGTTCTCGCCATCGAGGAGCCGTCTCACCGTGATGAGGGTCTCCTCCAGTGCAGCCAACGGCGACGCAGGCCGGACCCCCATCTGCCCCATCCACTCCTGCACCCCATGTCCGATCCCGGCGATCACCCGGCCTGGCGCCAGCTGCGCCAACGTGGCGATCTCCATCGCGGTGATGGCCGGGTTGCGCGCCACGGCCGGAAGGATTCCGATACCAACCGTGAGCCGTTCGCTGCGGGCAAGCGCTGTCGCAGCAAGGCTGATCCCGGCGGTGTAGAAGCAGTCCTCGATCACCCACAGGTCATCGGCTCCCCCACCATCAAGTGCCGTCGCAAAGTTCGAGATGAGCGGGGCGGGTAACTCGCGCGGGAAACACATGCCGATCTTCATCGGCACAGTGTCGCGCTGCCAGCCCGGTCCGCTGCACGGCGATCACCGGGCCGCCAGCTACGGTCGTCACGGCGCCCCGCTTCGGGCCGCCCGTTCGACATTGGGGGCACGGAAAATGACAGATCGACCCAAACTGTGGTTGCCGGCAACAATTGGTCGCCGACAGCTTCTTCTCGGCGCTGGAGCGGCGGCAGCGCTCGCGGCATGCGGTAGCGATTCCGAAGGCGCGAGCCCCACCAATTCCACCTCTGCTCCGAACAGCGCCAGCACCACCGCTGGTACGACCGCAGGAACCACTGCCGGCACGACTGCTGCAACCACGGCAACCACGGCGGCCACGACGGCTGGGACCACGGCACCGACAGTCGCCGCTGGACCGGGCACCAAGGGCGGCACATTGCGTGTCGGGGTGGTGGGAAGTACCAACGACTTGATGGACGGGCAGTACATCGTCGCCCGCGCCGACCAGGCCCGCATGGTCACCGGCTGGGAACCGATCGCCAACTACGACGACGACTTCAACATCGCCTACAACAACAGCCTCGCCGAAGAGATCGAGGCCAAGGCGCCCGACCTGTACGTCGTCCGATTGAAGCAGGGGATCGAGTTCCACAACGGCAAGACCGTCACCGCCGAGGACCTCGTCTACTCCTTCAACCGTTTGATCGACCCGGCACTTGGCATCGCCCCGGCCCAATCGCAGTTCCTCGATGCCAACAGCTTCAAGATCCTCGACGACCGCACCGTCGAGATCACCCTGCTCAAGCCAAGCGTTGCGTTCCTGTACGGCATGGCCGACTACGGCGCGAACATCGTGCCGGTTGACTACGCCCGCTTCGATGGCGACCCGACCACGCAGATCGGCACCGGTGCGTTCAAGCTCAAGAGCTTCACTCCTGGCTCCGAAAGCGTTCACGTGCGTCACGAGAACTATTGGGGCGAGTCGTACCTCGACGAGGTGCAGCTGATCGATTTCTCCGATCAGTCGGCACTGGTCAACGCGCTGACGTCGGGCGATATCGACGTGGCGATCGACCTTCCCTACGCCCAGGCCGGTTCGATCGAATCCAACAGCGATCTGGCCCTGCTCGAATCTGCCGCCGGCAACTGGCAGACGATCACGATGCGCGTCGACATGGCACCCTTCGACGACGTGCGGGTTCGCCAGGCGATGCGCTTGATCGTGAACCGTGACGAGATGGTGCAACGGGTGCTGTCTGGCCACGGACGAGTCGGCAACGACATGTATGGCGTGCTCGACGGCTCGTACCCGAAGGATTTCCCCCAGCGCAAGCAGGACATCGAGGCCGCCAAGCAACTGTTGAAAGATGCCGGCCAGGAAAACCTGGAGATCGAACTCTTCGCGCCGGACGACACCGCGGGCCTGCCCGAGTTCATCACGGCGTTCGCCGAGCAGGCCAAGGAGGCGGGCATCACCGTCACGGCCACCGTGCTCGATGGTGGCACGTACTGGGGTGCCGAGTACACCAAGCGGGTGTTTGCCTCCAGCTACTGGAGTACTCGACCGTTCCTGAACCAGGTCGCCTCGGGGGCACTGCCAACTGCCACCTACCCCGAGACGCACTGGCCGCCCGCCGGATCGAACTTCGAAGATCTGTACAACCAGGCCATCGCCGAGGTCGACCAGGAGAAGCGCTACGCGATCATCCGCGAGATGCAACAGCAGGAGTACGAAGAAGGCGGCAACAT
>JAYURF010000016.1:0-6740 GCA_043756365.1 Acidimicrobiales bacterium | reverse complement strand
CGCGTCCGGTGATCACCGAGTACTCCACGAGCACATCGATCCGGGTGCCCTCGGCGACGCCGCCATCCGGAGTGATGCGCAGTTCGGGTCCGTCATGGTCGAAGGGGGCCGATTTGCCGTCGACGGTGACGGCCGACACCTGAGGTCCCACCGAATCGAGCGTGAAGTTCGATCGTGTGTCGGTGACATCGATCGTCAGCGCGACGGTCCCCTCGACCAGATCGTTGTCCGGGTCGTACACAAGGTCGAGGGCATAATTCGCCACGTCGACGCCGGGATTGCCGAGGTCTGGGAACAGGGCATCGCCGAGTCCGTCCTCCCCGCTCGCCGTGCTCGGCCCAGTTTCGGGCGGTGGTGTCGTCGTCGTTCCGATCGGATCGGGCGGTGACTTTGGCGACGCAGGGATGGTTGGCGAAGCCGTCTCCGGCGGCGCTGTGTCGGCGGTGGGCGCTGTGTCGGAACGAACGGCGACGACATCGGCCGCTGCTCCCGAGGTACACGCCGCAACCATCATCGCCGCCGCAACCATGATGGTCATCCGCACACGTCTCACGCCCCTACGGTAGCCATCGCCTAGGTGCCGTAGCCCTCGGCTTCGTCGCCGTTCGATGAAGCCGAGGCCGCCAATCTCAGCGGTGGATCGAGTGATCGGCAACTGTTGCCCGGGTGCGAATGGTGAACACCGAATCACCCGAGAGCACACCGCCGCGAGCGAACAACCTTCCTGCCTGCCAGTTGGACAGACCGAGCTCTGGTTGGTCGAACGCAAACTGTCCGTCGACCCAACGCGTGAAACCGTTACCGACAAAGGGCGAATCGACGAGGTGATAGAAGCGCTCCTGTTCGGCCCGATCGCCCCCGACCAGTGATGCCGCGAAGCGGGGGCTCTCGCTGTTGAACAATGATGCCGCTTCCCCGAGCGAATCGACCACCGCGATGCTGACTTCGGGAGCGTTCTCCCATTCCCACTCGACGCCCAACTCGTCGAACTCAACCGGGACACCGGGGACCGGCGAGAACGGTTGCGCCGAAGCGGTGAAGTGAAATACCGGCGCAGCCGACCGTCGATCAGCGGCCTCGGTGACCGCGGCGACGACGACGGGAACCATCTCGGCGGCATCACCACGCACCACGCAGCAGACGTTCATCGTGTTGCACACCTTGCGATCGAGCGAGTTGACGATTGCGAGGCGCACCAACTCCGGGTCGGCCCCGGAGGCCACCATCAACCACGCACCCCCGGTGCCGTGCAGGCTGACCGGAACACCGTGCTGGCGGGCGACCGCACCAAGCTGAGCGACTGCCGTGCCCGAGCCACGGGCCACCGCGAGACCAAGGCGGGTATCGGCGAACAGCCCCCACCCGGCCGCATGCGATGGCGAGTCGACCAGTTGTACCGCCCCTGCCGGAAGCCCGGCGGTGGCTAACGCCGGGCCCACCGCGAGCTTCATGATCTCGCGGGCCGTACCGAGGGCATCGCTCCCAATGCGGAACACGACCGTGTTTCCCGAACGGAGCACGCCGGTGGCATCGGCGAACACGTTCGGCCGCCCCTCGAACACGAAACCCACGACACCGAGGGGTGCCCGCCGGGTCTCGACCGACCAGGTCCCGTGGTCCACAACCTCGAGTCGCTGATCGCGTTGGGTGGCAGCATGCTGCCACGCGCGCAAGCCGTCGACCATCGACACCCTCATTGGTTCGGTCAACTCGAGCCGCGTGGTCGACCGGCCTCGAGCCGCGGCACTGGCGACGTCAGCGCGGTTGGCCATCGCAATCGCCGTGAACGCGTGGTGGTCGTCGAGGCGTTCTGCGAACGCGGCGAAGAACGCTGTCACCTGATCGTCGGTGGCCGATGCGAGCTCCGTGAACGCCGCGGTTGCGGCGCCGACGGCGTGGTGCACCCGTTCGTGCTCGGCACGCGGAATGTGCAGCAGGTCGCCGGTGTCGTGCACCACCACGAGCCGGTCGCCGTCGACGAACGCTGACGCAAGCTCATCCGGCACGGTTGCCACGCGATTGCCGCCGAAGGGCACCAGCTGGCCGGGTACGAGTTGTCGGAGCACAGCAACAGTCATGGGCTCGTAGCGTATGGCGATGGACACAGACCTGGAACGACTCCGCACGTACGCAACCGTGCTGATCGATGCGCTCGCGGCCGGTCCGCTCGACGCTCCGGTGGCGGCGTGCCCCGGGTGGACGCTGGCGGATCTCGGGCGGCATATGGGCTTCATCCATCGCTGGGCGTGCCGTGCTGCAACCTCCGGCGAGCCTCCGGCAGCCGAGCTGATCGAGGGGCCACCAGCCGATGATCTTCTCGCCGCATGGGTCGGCACGGGTGCCGACGATCTCGTGACCGCGTTGGCCGGGCTACCGCCCGACCAGCCGACGTGGCATCCATTCCCGGTCTCCAAGGTTGCGCGCGTCTGGCCCCGCCGCCAAGCTCACGAGACGATGGTCCACGCGTGGGATGCCGTTGATGCCACCGGCGGCGCGCTCAGCCTCGCGACGGACGCAGCCGCCGACAGCGTGGCCGAGTACTTCGAGGTCGTGGTGCCCCGAATCCTGATGCGCGGCGGACGTTCCGCACCGGTTGGGACGCTCGCCGTGCGCTTCACCGACGCCGGCACGACGCTGCTGATTCGTAGCCTCGACGGAACTTCGGTCGCGGTCGACCCCGCCGGGGCCGGTGCAGCCGACGGCGAAATCAGCGGTCGCGCCGAAGACCTCTGCCTTGCCCTGTGGGGCCGCCGGGCGACGCCGAGTGCAGCGGACGGGCCGTTCGCTGCGGAGTGGCTGGCATTCGGCGGCAACTGAGCCGACTGCGGGCAATAGCCTTGGCGGTGTGCCCGACGATCGCCTGTACTTCCGTCAACTGCTCTCCGGTCGAGACTTCGCGGTCGATGACCAGATCGCCCAGCAGATGGTCAACTTCGTCTACGCGATCGGTGACCGCGTGACCGGTGACTGCATGCTCGTCGACCCCGCCTATGCCGTCGGCGAGTTGCTCGACACCGTCGAATCCGACGGCATGCGCTGCACCGGCGTGCTCGCCACGCACTATCACGCCGACCACGTGGGCGGCTCGATGATGGGGTTCTCGATCGAGGGTGTGGCGACCCTGCTGGAACGCAACGATTGCGCCATTCACGTGCAACGCCAGGAAGCCCCGTGGGTGATGCGCACCACCGGTCTTGGCGAAGGCCAACTCGTGCAGCACGACGCAGGCGATGTGGTGCAGGTCGGCGAGGTGGAGATCACCCTCGTGCACACGCCCGGCCACACTCCCGGCAGTCAGTGCTTTCACGTCGACGGCCGGTTGGTCAGCGGTGACACCCTGTTCCTCGAAGGATGCGGCCGAACCGACCTTCCCGGCAGCAATTCCGATGACATGTACCACAGCCTGCAACGCCTCGCCGCTCTCCCCGCCGACACCATCGTCTACCCGGGCCACCGCTACTCGCAGCCGTCGAGCGCCACGATGGACGCGATCGTGGCCACCAACTACGTGTTCAAGCCGCCGTCGCTCGCCGGCTGGCAGCAGATGTTCGGTCAGTAGCCCACGGGCGTACAGCCGCCCCGTCTCCCGGAGTAACAGTTCGCCATCCGAGCGAGCGCGGTTCATCCGAGTGAGCGGCGCCCACCCGTCTGGGCGCTCGACACTCGGACCCCCACCCCTGGACTCCGATGACACGCGTGGACTCCGGCGCCGGCCGGTTCGACGGGAGTACGGGCGTTACACGAGGGCGTTGACGATCGCACTGGCTGCAGCGATGATGAGTAAGGCGAGGACCAGCCGTCGGAAGCGTTCGCCATCGAGGTGCTTTCGGAGCGGGTAACCGCAAAGTTGGCCGATGAACAACGCCGGCACGGCGATCAAGGCCGCAACAACACCGTCGCGGTCGACTCGACCGGCGACCAGGAACAGGGTGATCGCGACCAGGTTGCAGCACGCGAAGACCATGTTGAGCGTGGCTCGAAACGCATCCGGCGTCGATTCCCTGGCCTGCAGCACGAACACCAACGGCGGCCCGTTGGTGGACAGCGACGTGTTCAGCACCCCGCTGACAAAACCGGCTCCGTAGTCGAGTGAGCGTCCCGCCCCGCGCACATCGATCCGTGCCACCAGCAACACAACAGCGAGCAGCACCGACACGCCGAGCGCAAAGCGCAGGACGTCCTCATCGACGGCGATGAACGCCCAGAATCCGAGCGGCATTCCGAGGTACGCAGCGATCACCATCCGCCTCGCGACCGCGGAGTCAACGTGACGGCGACCATGCCATGCCTGCCACGACGTGACCCACACCCCGAGCAACGTGCTCACCACCACCGCCTCCTTGGTGGTGATCGCCAACGTCATCAGCGGGACCGCCAACAGGGCGAACCCGAACCCCGACAGCACCTGAACGAGCGCAGCCGAGAACACCGCGCCGGCGACGATGACCAACTCGACGACGGTCACTCGATGAGCGCCTGCACTGCGGCGGAGAACACCGCCGTGTGCGTGTCGACATCGGCCGCGGTGTGCTGCGGGGCAAACAGCGCCATGTTGTGAAACGGGGTGAGCAGGATTCCCCGGTTCAGCGCAAACAGGTGCATGAATCGGTCCAGCTCGGAATCCAGGCCTGCTACGGCCTGTGCGCCATTGCGCGGCGGCGGACAGAACGAGTACTCCGCTCGTGCACCGAGCTGTTGGACATGCCACGCCAGACCATGTGCGCCGTACGCCCCTGCGACACCATCTGCCCACGCGGTCGCCAGCGGGATCGTGGTCGCGAAGTCCTCCTCGCGCAGCGCCGACGACAACGTCGCCCGTGTCGCCGCAAGCGCGAGCGCATTGCCGGTGAGCGTTCCGCCAACTCCTGACGTGTCGATGCAGTCATCGGCCACCGGCACCGCAAGCCGGGCGGCGATCTCGGCGGTCATGCCGTACGCGGCAACCGGCATCCCGCCGCCGATCGTCTTGCCGATGACGAAGAAATCAGGGTCGAGCCCCCACGCACGCGTCGCGCCGCCCGGCCCGACACAGATGGTGTGTGTCTCATCGATCACCAACAGCACGCCGTGACGGCGGGCGATCTCACGCACACCATCGAGGTAGCCAGGGTCCGGGAGCACGATGCCGATGTTGGTGAGAGCCGGTTCCATCAAGACGCACGCCACATCACCGGTGCTCAAGACGGCCTCGAGCGCACCGAGGTCGTTGAACTCCACCACTGCCGTCGTGGCGCTCGGGTGCACGGGCGGACCCAGCGAGCCTGGCCGTTCGATCACCTGGCCGTGTTGATCCAAGACGGCGAAGGCTTCGTCGACGGTGCCGTGATAGCACCAGTTCATCACGGCCACCTTCGGTCGCCCGGTGAGGTGTCGGGCAAAGCGCAGCACGAACCGGTTTGCGTCGGTGGCCGTCATCGCGATCTGCCAAATGGGAAGGCCGAAACGGCGCGCCAGTTCATCGGCGACCCACGCTGCGTCATCGTTGGGCAGCATCGTGGTGATGCCGCGGCGCGCCTGCGCGGCGAGCGCATCGGCCACCTGTGGCAACGCATGACCGACCATTGCGCCGGTGTCGCCGAGGCAGAAGTCGATGTACTCGATTCCGTCGACGTCACGAAAGCGAGCACCGCCGGCCTCCGCAAAGTGCAACGGGAACGACCCCGGCAAGCGGGTCATCCACGGCATCGGCACGCCCCCGAGCAGATGCTCGCGGGATCGCTCCGCTTGCGCTGCCGACATTGGATGGAGCTGGATGAAGCGTTGCTGCTCGCGCTCGATGAGTTGGGCGAGGCGCTGTCGTTCAATCACGAACTCCGATCATTACGCTCGGCTGCGTGGCGCGCAACGTCGAGACGATTCCGGTGGTCGAGTCGTGTTTGCTCGAGACCGCCGCGGCCGCAGTCGCGATCGACCATGCGTGCCGTTCATCCGGGTTCTTCGCGATCCACATCGATGCACCGACATCGGCGCATCGTGTTCGGGTGATCGACTCCGCTCGCCGTCTGTTCCAGTTGCCTGAAGCTGCCAAGGAGCTTGTGTCACTGCGCGCCGGTGGCGCTGCGTGGCGGGGCTGGTTCCCGTTGGGGGGCGAGCTCACCGGTGGGGTTCCCGATCTCAAGGAGGGCTTCTACATCGGGCGAGAGCTCGACGCGACACACGCTCACGCCGCCCGTCCGCTCCATGGCGCGAACGTGTGGCCGGCCGAGGTGCCGTCGTTGCGCACGGAGGTGCTGACGTGGATGGAGCGGATGGAGACGCTCGGCCAGCGAGCCCTGGCGGCCATGGCCACCGGGCTCGGGCTTGCCCCGCGGCACTTCGTCGACCACCTCACCGCCGACCCAACCGTGCTGTTCCGGATCTTCCGCTACCCACCGAATCCCGATCGCTTCGGCCTCGGCGAGGGCGACGAGCGCTGGGGCGTGGCCGAGCACAGTGACTACGGCTTGCTGACGTTGTTGGCCCATGACGGCACGCCGGGGCTGCAGGTGCGCGTGGGTGACGACTGGACCGATGTCGATCCCAACCCGGATCTGATCGTGTGCAACATCGGTGACATGCTCGACCGGATGACCGGGGGCCGGTACTGCAGCACCCCGCACCGGGTGCGCAACACCGCGGCGACGGAACGGATCTCGCTGCCGTTCTTCCTCGACCCAACATGGGCGGCACACGTCACCCCGCTCCCCCTCGACGACACGGCGGCCCCGTCCGGCGACCGGGCGGCACGCTGGGATCACACG
>JAYURF010000015.1:0-2454 GCA_043756365.1 Acidimicrobiales bacterium | reverse complement strand
CGGTCGGGCGCGTGCGCCGGAACAGACGCTTGATCCCCTGGTTGACCACCAGGCTCTCGACACCCATCAGCGCGCCGAATCCGAGAGCGTGCCACGGTTTGCCGTCGACGCCCACGCCGTACAGCACCCCGATGGCCAACCACACCGCGCTGAAGTCGCCGACGAAGCTGGCCGTGCGGAACACCACCTCGCTGGCGCGGTACCCACGGATGTGCTCGAGGACCCGGTCTGCGCTCGTATCGAACCGCTCGACGCGGGAGATGAGGGTGGACAACAGCTTCAGACGGGGGCTAGGCGGCGGAACGCGATGGGCGCCTCGGCGGCAGCCTTGGAGGGATCGCCGCCGAACTCCGGACACCACGGTTGATACGCGCACGACGGGCACAACTTGCCCTTGCGCGGACGAAAGTCGCCGGAGAGGCACGCCCGCTCGAGGGCTTTCCACACCGCGGTGGTGCGCGTGGTGAGGAACTTGACCGAACGCTCGGAGGGGATCGCCGTGATGGTCTCGCCGCTACGTAGGTACATCAGCCGGATCGCGGCCGGGCGCCGGCCGAGCACGGATTCGCACAGGAACGAATAGAAGTGCACGCCGCCGAGCTTGGACTGCTCGTAGTGCGGCCCGGGGGCGCGGCCGGTCTTGTAGTCGGTGACGATCAGTTCGCCGTCGGGACCGAGGTCGAGGCGATCGATGATGCCACGCAGGGTGAGGTCACCGACCTGGGCTTCGAGCCGCAGCTCGAGACCGATGTCATTGACAGACGTGGGGTCCTCCATCCGCAGATACGACTCGACCAGGGTCCACGAATCGTCGTGGAACGCCTCGCGCTGCGCGGCGTCGAGGCCGAGGCCGACAAACTCGGGATCGGTGTCGTACTCGGCGACGGCCTGCTGAAACGACGCGACCACCGCGTCGCCATGACGGTCGGCGGCCGACCGGGTGAACAACACCTCGAGGACGCGATGCACCAGCGAACCCTTCGTAGCTGCAGGGCTGGGTGGTTCGGAAAGCTTTTCGATGCTGGCGAAACGGAATGCCATTGGACACGACGTGAACGCATCGACCCGGCTGGGCGACAGGCTGTTGGGGACGGGGTAGCTCACATCAACCAGTGTAGAGAGGGGGTGCGCGCCGGTTCCGCGACCGGACACGACATCAGCCGGTGGCGATGATCTCGGCGATGCGTTGTGGGTCGACCATCGGCCCGAAGTGATCGAGGTCGTCGAGTTGCACGTACCGGCCGTTGGGCAAGGCGTCGGCGATACCCGCACCACGCTCCGATGGCCGCATCGGTTCCGGTCGCCCGGTGACCACCGTGACCGGAGTGGCGATATCGCCCAACAACTCCCAGGTACCATGCCGAGATCCCATCGAGAACGTGGCCGCCTCCACCTCGGGACGGCACTTCAAGTGCACCGACCCGTCGGGGCCCTCGGCTCCAGCTGGGCTCTTGGCAAAACCGAATCGCACATACGCCTCCAACGCGGCCGGCGAGAAGGAGTTCATCGGTGGCTTCGAGGCGAAGTTGCGAATGGCCTCGTCGTAGCTTGGGAACCTGCTCCGCCGCCGCCGGGCGCCCTCGACGAGTGGGTTCTCGTGTCCATCCAGAGGCGCCAGCCCGGCCGGGAACACGATTGGCTCGAACAGCACCAACCGTTGGAACAGGCCAGGTTGGCGTAGCGCCACCATCAACAAGCACGCGGCACCCATCGAATGACCGAAACCGACCAGCGGGCTGCGTGGCGAGTCGGCAGCCACCGCCAACGCGACCGCCTCGGCGTCGTCGCCATAGCGCCGCCAGTCGACCGGTGCGGCCGCACCGATGTCGCCCGCAGCGGTGTCGCCCGTAGCCGTGTCGCCATGGTTGCGGAGATCGGGGGCGACGCTGTGGAATCGGTCGGCGAGGGCGTGAGCGATGGGGAGATAGCAGCGACCGTGGAACCCGGTTGCGTGACTGATCAGCAGCGTCACTCCAGTGCCACCCAGATCATGGCCGCCCAGATCATGAAGGGCGACGGAGACGCCATCGGAGGAGGGGATTCGTCGAACGGCACCGTGCATGGTGATCATCCTGGCAACCGCGCCGCAGTCATGACGAACGGGCGCAGATGAACGGGGCGCTTGCGAAACGGGGGCCGGGGGGAGCTCAGGTCTTCGGTTCGCGGGGAAGGCCGAGCAGTCGCTCGCCGATGATGTTGCGCTGAACCTGACTCGTCCCGCCGGCGATGCGTCCACCCGGTGCGGCCAGCATTCCGACAGCGTCCGGACCGGTGAGCATCGCCTCGGCCCCGGCAGCGGCCCCGCGCAGCATGGCGACGTCGAACATCATCTCCGTGATCCCGAGCTTCATCAGCGACGCGGCAGTGGATGCGACCGGTCCTTGTCGTTGGGCCATCGATTTCAGTGACGATCCACGGGCGAGCAAGGCCATGAGGGCCTGCACTGCAACGGGA
>JAYURF010000014.1:0-6759 GCA_043756365.1 Acidimicrobiales bacterium | reverse complement strand
CGTATTCCCGACGCCGTCGTTCGAGGCCAGCGGAACGAGCGTATTGACCGTACCCCCGGTGTACACCGCCAGAATCGCGTCGAACGTCGTTCCATCCGTCGACAGCGTGACAGTGCCGTAGTCGGGTGCCACGAAGCTCCACCACACGGAGGTGCCTCCGGGGATCAGACCGTGGGCGGGCTCGCCCGCATCTACGGTTGCGTCGACGTTGGTGCCCACCAGTTTGGCCGGAACCGTGAGCTCGAATGGCGTGGCTGAGACAAACTGATCGTTGACTGGGGGGCTGCTGGGCGAGGCGAACAGCAACCTGTTGGGCGAGCCCGCGCCCTGATCGCTGAGCACATCGATGGTCGCAGAACCCACGAGGTCGCGCGCCACCTGCGCCGGTGTCCAGGTCGGCCGCTCGGACAGCAGCACGGATGCAGCGCCGGCAACATGGGGCGCTGCCATCGATGTGCCGCTCCCCAAGATCACCGCCGTGATCGAAGCGGTGCCTGCCGATCGAATGGCGACACCGGGAGCGAACAGATCGACGCATGGCCCCGAGTTGGAGAACGATGCGCGAGTATCGGTCTCGGTCGATGCGGCGACGGTGAGCGCAGCGGCCGCTCGCGCCGGCGAGACGTTGCACGCATCCTGCATCTCATTGCCTGCTGCGGCGACCACGACGATTCCATCGTCGACCAACGCCCGTATTGCGGCGTCGATCAGCACAGACTGCGGGCCACCGATGCTCACGTTGACGACCGCCGGCGAACCGGCTGGGTGATCGGCGATCACCCAGTCGAGACCGTCAAGGAGTTGCGACTCCGACGTTGAGCCATTGCAGTTGAGCACGCGCACGGCGACCAGCGACACGCTCTTAGCAACGCCCCAGGTTTGCCCGCCGACGATACCGGCGACATGGGTACCGTGCCCGGTGCAATCGTCGGTCCCCATCCCATCGAAGACAGTCGTGAAACCCGAGCGGACGCGACTGCCGAAGTCCGTGTGCTGGGCGAAGATGCCTGAGTCGACGATGTACGCGGTGACGCCGGCCCCGGCGCTCGTGTAGCTATAGCGGTTCGACAGGGGCAACGATCGTTGGTCGAGACGATCGAGACCCCACGGCGGACCGATCTGGTCGACGAGGGGTTGGCTCAGCGACTCGGCAACGTCGAGGGCGATCACTTGATCGGGCTGTACGCGGGCGACGACCGGATTGAGCCGAAGCACATCGATGACGTTTGGAGCCGCCCGGACGGCGACACCGGCAAACACGCTGTGGTACACCTCGACCACATCGACGCCGACAGCGCGAAGCCTGGCAGCCTCTAGGTCTGGATCAGTTTCGGCGTCGAACTCGACGAGGTACAGGCCGCTGGTCCCCGGCCCAATGACTCCGGAGATCGATTTGGGCGCGGCGTGTACCGCCGGAGTCGGCAGGCACGGGGCGACCGAAACGACGACGACGACGAATAACGCACCGACCCTTCTCATCGTGGCCGACCGGGCCCCTCAGCTGTGGCCGCAACATTTCCGCCACTCCTGTAGACGCGGTCATACCGAGCATGGAAACGGCGACACTCAGACTGCTGAGCAGCAGCCCATAGACTGATATGAATTCGATGCACCCTTACCGGAGCCTGACGACCCAATGGTGGTTGGACCGAGCGGTCCCGGTCATGCCCTCGCGCTCAGCCCGCCACCTTTCAATCACAAACGGAGGCCTGCTACCGGACGCGCCAGCGCCTACCCGGACAGGACTAACACCCGCTGGACTGGTCCAGCTTTGAGGACGCAACATCCGACTATTCCACACCCAACCTGACACAATGGTCAACTCGGGGATGCCCGGGGTAGGCGGAGGAGCGACTCCTGGGCGATGGTGACGCCGAGTGTGCCGTCGTGCTGGAACATCGAGCCGGCGTACAGCCCGCGGGCACCACCGGCGTGCAGCGGCCACATTCGGTGGAGCACCCAGTCGTCGGCGCGCAGGGGCGCGCGGAACCACATTGCGTGGTCGAGGCTCGGGCCACCCTTGGGCAGGCCGGGCACCTCGGTCGAGAGGAAGCCGGTGCCGATGTCGGAGAGGTAGGCGAGCGCGCAGCTGTGGGTGAGCCGGTCGTCGGCGAGCTGTTCGCGAATGCGCAGCCACATCGTGGCGCTCAGCTCGTTGCCGTTGTCGTCGATGGTCACCGGCGGCACCACGCGGGCCTCGGCGCGCGGGAAGTTGTCGTTGAACGGCTCGGCGCGGCACTGCTGTGGTGCGGGGAGGCCGTCCGGCATCGGCACCGTGAACTCGGCACCCGGCTCGTCGACATGGAACGAAGCCGTCAGGTCGAAGATCACCGCGCCGTCTTGAACTGCGCTCACACGGCGGGCGGAGAACGAGCGGCCGTCGCGGTCGCGTTCCACCTTGAAGATCACTGGCAGAGAGCGCATACCGGACCGGAGGAAGTAGCCGTGCATCGAGTGCGGATGACGCCCATCGGGCACGGTGAGGCCGGCCGCCTTGAGCGCCTGCGCTGCGATCTGGCCGCCGTAGAGGGTCGGCCGACCGTTGTCGGGTACCTCGTTGATGCCCCGGTACAGGTCGCGGTCGAGCGACTCGAGATCGAGCAGCTCGGCCATCGTCGGCTGTGTTCCGGTCATTCGACCAGCATCCATCAATGTTGTTCGCCAGACCGCATCGCGAGGTCGACCGTGGCCCGCACGAACTCGACCCAGATCTCGGGGTGGTTCGTGTGGGCGAAGTGATCGGCACCCTCGCCGACGAACAACTCGGCGCCCGTGAGCTCGGCGACCCGGCGGTGGGCGTCGAGAAACAGCGACTCGGGTGCCACGGTGCCGCACCCGACGAGGAACGGCACCTTCAGCTGGTCGAGCTCCATGAACGGCGCGGCCTGGAACGCCATGTCAGCACGGAACGCGCAGCCTTCTTCTCGGAGCATCTGCTTGGTGCCGTCGCGAAGCGCGTCCCACCGATCGTCGCCGAGGATGAACCGGTTGAAGTCCTCCCCCAGCTGCGACGCGTCGCCATAGCGAGCCCAGGTCATCGTGCGCTCCATGGCGAGGTCGCCCATCCACCATTGCCACGGCACCATCGGCGGCTCCCACACGCCGAGCGCGACGAACAGCTCGGGGGCCTTCGTGGCTGCGAGCATCGCGATCGTGCCGCCGGCGCTCTGCCCGCACACGATCGACGGAGTGCCGTTGAGCAGGTCGATCAGGTCGTCGGCGTGCACGTCGAAACCGCCGAGCACGGTGTCCAGGCCGGTCAGGCCGGCCGCGACGGACCGGCCATAGCCGCGGCGGTCGTAGACGGTGACCGGCAGGTCGTGCAACCGGTGCACTACGTGGGCGAAGTTCTTGCTTCGGTCGGGCGCACCGTGCACCAGCACGACGGGCGGCCCCGGAGCGTCGACGTGATGACGTGCGACGAACAGGTCCGCAGATTGCATGCCGCAGAACCTATCCCACCCACTTGACGAAACCGTCAACTCGAAATCCGAGTCGTCAGGTTGACGATACTGTCACCTTGGCCGTCGGGAGCGAGAGAGCGTAGGACATCATGAAGTGGGGCATCGTCTTCGCCAGCACCACGTTTCCCGAACCGGACCGAGCGATCGCGATGGTGCAGGCCGCCGAGAAAGCCGGCTTCGAGTCGCTGTGGTGCCCCGAGCACGTCGTGGTCGCGGTCGGCGCAGGCGCCACCCCGTACGGCGGTTCGCTCGACGGGAAGATGGACCGGCTGTGGAAGCGCGGCGGCATCCCCGATCCGCTGATCTGGCTTGCGTTCGTCGCTTCTCAGACCTCGACGATCCATCTCGGCACGAACGTCGTGATCGTTCCCGAGCACCAGCCCGCGGTGCTCGCCAAGTCGGTCGCCACCCTCGACGTTCTGTCGGGTGGTCGCGTGCAGCTCGGCGTCGGCGTGGGTGAGCTGCCCGAGGAGTACTCGGCGGTCGGGATGGAGTTCACCAACCGCGGCAGACGTATGGACGAATACCTTGCGGCAATGCGCCTGCTGTGGCGGGAAGAGGTTGCCACCTACGAGGGCGAACACGTGCGGTTCGACCAGGTGCGCTGCGATCCGAGTCCGGTGCGCGGCACCGTGCCGATTCACATCGGCGGCGCCTCCCCCGCAGCGATGCGGCGGGCCGCTCGGTTCGGTGACGGCTACTTCCCCTGGGTGCCGCCGCACCTCGACTTCCTGGCCACGCTGCGCCAGATCATCGTCGACATGCGCGCCGAGTGCGAGCGCAACAGCCGCGACCCGGACGAGGTCGAGTACACCGTGGGTGGCGCGCGCACGGCGGAGGAGGCCGCAGTGATGGCAGATCTCGGCGTCGATCGCTGCACGGTCGCGATCCGCTCGAAGGACCTTGCCGAAATGCGTGACGAGCTCGCCCGTTTCGGCGACGAGGTCATCTCGCCGACCCGCGATCTGTGACGCGGGTCGGCACGACAAAGGGAACGAAGGAAAACGATGGGAAACGATATGGGAGTACTCGACGGACAGGTGGCGATCGTGACCGGTGGCGGGCAGGGGGTGGGGCGCGGCGTCGCGCTCGCTGTTGCCACCGAGGGAGCGAAGGTGGCGGTTCTCGGCCGCACGCTGTCGAAGTGCGAGGCGGTGGTTGCCGAAATCGAGGCGCGGGGTGGAGCGGCGATCGCGATTCTCTGCGACGTCGAGCATCGGGAGCAGATCGAGACGAGCGTCAAGCAGGTCGTACAACAGTGGGGCCGGCTCGACCTACTGGTCAACAACGCGCACAACAAGGTCTTCCGGTCGATCCGCAAGATGACCGATGCCGACATGGACACGATGTGGCTGTCGGGCCCGATGGCCAGCTTCCGGTTCATGCAGGCATCCTTCGCGCACCTGCGCACAGCGAGGGGCTGCGTGGTCAACATGGGGTCGGGGTCGGGCATCCTGCCTGCTGGCGCAATGTCGGGCTACGCGATGACGAAGGAGGCGGTGCGCACCCTGTCGCGGGTCGGCGCGGTCGAGTGGGGGCGGTTCGGCATCCGGGTCAACTCGATCTGCCCGCTCGCCGAGTCGCCGGGCGCTGCCGACTTCGACGACGCCACCGGAGGCGCTGTCGACGAGGTGACCTCGCGCATCCCACTCGGACATTGGGGTGACGCCGAGAGCGACATCGGGCGCGGCGTCGTGTACCTCGCCGGACCGGACGGCAAGTACATCACGGGCACAACCCTGATGATCGACGGCGGCTTCAACTACCTACGGTGACATCACATGGGCTTGCGCTCGGCGAGCGGATCGTTCGAGACGTCGGCCCACAACCACGGTTCGAGTGCGAGGAACTCTCCGGCGTTGATGCCGTCGAGGGTGATCGGTTTGACGGTGAGGACGTACTCGACGTCGCGCATGGTCATGGTGAGGACCTTGGCCAGTTTGCGGGCTGCGCTGAGGACTTGGGCGGAGTTGATCTCGTTGTTCGTCGTGTCGTACATGCCGACTGTCTGGGTCGATCTGGCGTTGACGACAACGTTGATCTCGATGTGTCGTTCGGTGCCACCGATCAGCCATTCGCGTGCGGCTCCGACGAGGAGGACTTCGGGTGGGAGCGACTTGGGTTTGTCGCTGTTGGCGAACTGGGCGGCGAGTTTGGAGATCTTGGCGCCCGCTTTGGCCAGGACGTGTTCTTCGAGCTGATCGGAGTGCGCTGGCCTGTTGTACCGGCGGCCAACCCAGGTGGAGAACCGCTTCTGTTGCGGGCCGGTGAGCGGCCGGCGGCTGTCGACTTTGTCGTTGAGTAACGCCGTTTTGTCGACGCTGGTGACGTAACGAAGGTCAGCGACGGGCCAGAAGTCGTCGGGGTTGGTAGCTCCGACGATACGGGCCACGTCGTGGGCTGGAAGCGGGAACTCTCGGGGCGAGTACTCGCCGCTGCGGAGCTGCTGGTAGCGCTGCTTGGAAACGGTCGTGATCGGGGCGACAGCGATGCATGGTTCGATGCTCGAGTCACGGACGATGTCGCAGGCACCCGACACGATCACGTACCAGCCGAGCTCGTTTTCGATGGTGACCGACCAGATGTCCTTGGCGCGGGGTTTCCCGCCGGCGGCGCTGACGACCGGGGTCTGGCCACGGCCGACGATGGTGACTGCCCCGAGTGTGAGCAGGTCGCCTTGGGTGAGGTTGCGCAGCAAAGGCGCCAGTTTGGATGCTGGCGCCTTGCGACTGGTCGCCGCCATCAGACTGCAACGAGGACGCGCCGGGAGTGCTGGATGAGATCGAGCACGGCCGGTGCAGTATCGACGAGTGCATGTTCGGCGCCGGCCCGGGCCTCGCCGACCACGGCCCGCCGTTCAGCGTCGAGCGTCGCCATTGCGGAACGCTGGAACTCTGCGCCCGCGCCGAGACCGCTCGACACCATCGGGGTCAACGCAGCCGGGTCGCCGAGCCCGAGTGATGCACGTACCTCGCCGATGTCGTAGCGGCGGTGACCGCCCGGGGTTCGGTCGAACGGGATACGACTCTGGCGGCTGTAGGCCTGCACGGTCGATGCCGTGACGTGCAACGCCACTGCGACCTGTCGTGTCGTTGCAGTTCTGTCCATGTCGCGCATCGTACGCTCCCGGATTCCACAATTCAACCGGTTTCCACGGTTACCACGGTTTCCACGGACTGAACATCTCATGTGCTCTGCTTGGACGACGGCGGCCAGAGCCTCCGCCCATGAAGTCGGTTCACCCCAGCAAGTCGGCGATCGACGCGGCGTACACCGGATCACCGGTGTCGCGCCG
>JAYURF010000013.1:0-2463 GCA_043756365.1 Acidimicrobiales bacterium | reverse complement strand
TGAAGATCATGAAGCAACGCGCCGCACAGAACTTCAAGAACGCCACCAAGGCCAATGCAGCCGAAACCCGCTGGGAGAAGTTCGTCGCCATCGGACCGCCCCCGCCGCCCGTCCCCGATCAGCACATCTACGTCAACCTGCGCGGTGCCGACAGCGCTCGCCGGGTGGTACAGATGATCGATGTGTCGGTTGGCGATCTGTTCCTGCCGTTCAGCGACGAGGTCCACTATGGCGAGCGGGTCGGTCTGATCGGCCCGAACGGCACCGGTAAGAGCCATCTGCTCGGTGCCCTTGCCGGCACCGTCGAGCACTTCGACGGCACCGTCAACTTCGGGCCGCGCACGTCGGTCGGCACGTTCACCCAGATCAACGACCGGCCCGACTTCCTCGGTCGGCTGTGCTTCGACATCGTCCGCGACCGCGTGTTCGACGACGAGAAGTCGATGAAGGCGCTTGCCCGCTATGGCCTCGCCGGCAACGCCAAGCAGGATTTCGACACGCTGTCGGGAGGTCAGAAGGCGCGGCTGGAGATCCTGTGCCTGGAGCTCGAAGGGCACAACGTGTTGCTGCTCGACGAGCCGACCGACAACCTCGACATCGATTCCTCGGAAGCGCTCGAACGCGCCCTGGACGGCTTTCAGGGAACGGTGATCGCCGTCAGCCACGACCGCACGTTCCTGGCCAAGCTCGACCGGTTCGTGATGATCAACGACGACGGCGAGGTCTATTCGCTCCCGGACTACGACATCGCCATGGCCGCACTCGGCAACCCCGCCGCAGTCGCCGGATTGCGGCTCGCCAAATCGCTCACCTGAATCGGCGCCGCGTCGCCAGCGGTCCTGCGCGTGTAGAACAATCGCGGTCCTGGCCACTTCAGGTCGAATCTGGCCCCTCGGAAAGTGGACACACACGTGCGCACACATCACCTGAGCATTGACATCACCGGGTATGCCGGTGCCCCCGATACGGACGGGTCGCTGCACACTCGCGTCTCGGTGCACCTACCTGACGAGGTTGTTCGCCATGCGACGGTCATCTTTGGATTTCCCGGCGGCGGGTACGGGCGCGGGTACTACGACATCCGCGCGGGTGATGGCTACAGCCAGGCCGACTTCCACACCTCGCGTGGTCACATTTTCGTGGCCTGCGACCACCTCGGTGTCGGCGACAGCAGCCTCGTCGACCCGTTGTCGTTGACGTACGAGAACCTCGCCGCAGCGAACCATGCGACCAGCATCTCCGTCATCGACGGACTTCGGGCGGGCACGCTCATCGACGATGTCGCCGCGATCACGATCGAGCGGGTCGTCGCGATAGGACAGTCGATGGGTGGATGCCTGCTCGTGGTTCAGCAGGGGATCCATGCCACCTTCGACGCGGTTGCGCTCTTGGGGTGGAGCTCGCTGTACACCAACTTCCCGGCCCCCGACGGCAGCCGTCTCACCTATCCGATGCCGCCGAGGGGGACCGACCTGCGTCCCTTCGCCGACATGCTCGCCAGCGTCGCCCCCGATGTCGAACAGTTCCGGTTCTGCTTCCACTGGGCCGCCGCCGCCGACCCGGCGCTCGTTGAGGCAGACATGGCCTCCTACGATCCCGATTCGGGTGTGGTGCGCGGCGATGCCAACCTTCCATGGGGGAGCGCAACCGTGCCCCCGTGTGCGATCACAATGATGACCGAAGGGGCCGTCGCCGCCGAGGCAGCCCGGATCTCGGTGCCGGTCCTCATCGCCTGCGGCGAGATCGATGTCGTCGCCGACCCGTGGTCGGAACCCTCCGCCTACAGCGGGTCGTCGAACGTATCGATGCTGGTGATCGCGGAGATGGCGCACATGCACAACTTCGCGGCAACCCGCGCCCGCCTGTGGCACCGGCTCGAGAACTTCATCGCCGACGTCAACTGAGCGCCAGCTCTCAGACCAGGTTTCCCCGCCGATCGCGGGCGAGCCAACGAGCGCCGCTGAACCCCCTCGCGTGAACACACGGTCGCGAGCGGCTTCTGCCGCCACGTGTGTGCCAAAACGAGGGTCCCGATTCTCTCGGGCGATCCGAGTCTCCGCGTGTCGTCCGAGTGTGGCGAGGGTATGCGAGTGGTGAGCGCGCACACGGGTGGGCTCTCGGTACTCGAATGAGCGTCGTGGACTCGGATGACGCGCAGGGACTCGGATGATTGCCGGAGGACTCGCACGGTCGACGCCAACGTCGACGGCGACGTCAGCGAAGACCGGGCTCTTTTGGTAGGCCGAGGACGCGCTCGCTGAGGATGTTGCGCAGGATCTCGTCGCTGCCGCCGGCGAGGCGCATGGCCGGGCCGGTGAGGATCATGTCTGCCCATGCGTACATGCCCCACTCGCCGGTGTCGGCGATCGCTCGCGGGCCGAGCACATGGCCGATCAGGTCGAGCGCGACGCGCAGGGTTTCGGTGCTGGCCAACTTGAACAGCGACTCGGCGGGGCCGGGTGG
>JAYURF010000012.1:0-2471 GCA_043756365.1 Acidimicrobiales bacterium | reverse complement strand
CCCAATGGCCGTGGGTTTCGAGCACGCGCCTCACGTCCAGTCGTTGGCACAGCTCGAGCAGGCGTTCGTGTTCGTTGGCCGCGTCGATCAGCACCGATTCGCCGGTCGTGCGGCAGCGCAGGACGAACACGTTGTTGGCGTACGGTCCCACGACGACCTTGTGGATCTCCAACCGACCGTCAGCCCAATGCAGCGTTGTCATCGGCAAAGTCTGCCACCTCACCCGATCCAGTCCGACGACCGAGGCGTCGGAACTCAGCCGTGGCTTCGCCTCCTGGACGAGATCGATCCGTATGAGAAGTCACGGGGAGACGACGTCGAAACCGAGCGCGAGGGCGACGGGGATCTGCGCGGGATCGACGGTGACGAAGCGGATGGGTCGCGGCAGTCGGTCGGCAGCAGCGAGGTGCAGCGCGTCGCTCAGTCGCAGCGGTTGCTCGCGCATCAGCGCAGCGGCACGGTCGAGGCAGCGCTGGTCGACCGGTACGACCGCAACGCGGTCCCACGTCAGGCGAACGAGGTCTTCGAGATCGGCGCGCAGTACCGGCTCGTCGATCACCCGGTCGATCAGCGCGAGCGACTCCACCAGCGTCAGGCCGCTACTGCACCACTCCGCGTCGGCCGCCATCGCGGCGACGACGATGCTGCGGCCGGGTTGATCGAGATGGGCCATCACGACGGCACTCGCATCGAGATACACGGTCACCCGCGTACCTCGCGCAGCAGCCGGTCGAGTCGGGCGTTGCCCCACACCGCAACGGTCGCCGTCGGCAGCGCTCCGTCGGCGCGCCGCGGCGGCAACAACCCGCCCGAGGCGATGAGCGCGGCACGGGTGATGCCGCCGGTCGCCGCCGCCGACACCGGCCCGAGGAGCGCCGACGGGTGGCCGTCGACGGTGACGACGGTGGCCTCCCCGGCTGCGGCGCGCCGGACGTGGGCGGCCAGATCGCCGCGCAGCTCACGAATCCCGATCATGTGTACGCGAGTGTACACATACGAAGTGGCGTCGTGTCGTACCGGTGCGGCAGAGTCGTCGGCATGAACTTTGCCTTCACCGATGAACAAGACGAGCTCCGCAAGACCGTGCGCCAGTTTCTCGACGCCAAGAGCGCCGAGCCTGCCGTGCGCGAGCAGATGGAAACCGAGCAGGGCTTCGACGCTGCCGTGTGGTCGCAGATGGGCGATCAGATGGGCCTGCAGGGGCTGATCGTGCCGGAGGAGTTCGGCGGCTCCGGCTACGGCTACGTCGAGCTCGGCATCGTGTTGGAGGAGATGGGCCGCTCGCTGCTGTGTGCGCCGTTCTTTTCCACCGTCGTGCTCGCCGCCAACACCTTGATCCACAGTGGCGACGACGCGGCGAAGCAGGCGCACCTGCCCGGAATCGCCAGCGGCGAGACCATCGCTACGCTCGCATTCACCGAGCCGTCCGGCAAGTGGGACGAAGCGGGCATCACGATGGAGGCCACCGCCGCCGGCGACGGCTACACCCTCACCGGCACGAAGATGTTCGTCATCGACGGACACACGGCGAACCTGATCATCGTCGCTGCCCGCACGGGTAGCGGGGTCAGCCTGTTCACCGTGGCTGGCGACGCGGCGGGGCTTACCCGCACCGCGTTGAGCACGATGGACCAGACCCGCAAGCAGGCCAAGCTTGAGTTCGCCGGCACCCCGGCCACGCTCATCGGTACCGAGGGGGAGGGCTGGACCGTGCTGTCGACGGTTCTCGACCTCGCCGCAATCGGCCTCGCCGCTGAGCAGGTTGGTGGTGCCCAGAAGGTGCTCGACATGGCGGTCGAATACGCCAAGGTGCGTGTGCAGTTCGGTCGCCCGATCGGCTCGTTCCAGGCGATCAAGCACAAGTGCGCCGACATGCTGCTCGAAGTCGAGTCGGCCAAGAGCGCGGCCTACTACGGCATGTGGTGCGCGTCGGAGATGAACGACGAGCTGCCGTCGGTGGCGTCGCTGGCCAAGGCCTACTGCAGCGAGGCGTACTTCCACGCCACCGCCGAGAACATCCAGATCCACGGTGGCATCGGGTTCACCTGGGAGCACCCGGCGCACCTGTACTTCAAGCGGGCCAAGAGCAGCGAGTTGCTGTTCGGCGACCCCACCTACCACCGCGAGCTCCTCGCCCAACGCATCGGCATCTGACCCGCGCCCAACACGGCTGCGCAATCCCGGCCCTATCCGAACTTTGTCGGTCTCGACACGCTCAACCGGTTGAGACCGACAAAGTTGGGCGTGGCTTGGGCGTGCTGGCAGCAGGGCTAGCGTGACGAGGTGGAACTTGTCACCTGGGTGTTCGTCGTGTTGGCGGCCATTGCCACGTTCGTGATCGCCGCGGTGGTGGTCGGCCGTGAAGCCCACCGCCTCGACGCGGTATCGCCGCGATCGGTGTACCTGATCGACGAAGTCGTCGAGTTCGTCGCCGAGTACCTGCCGCAGGAAACGCAGGCCCGCCTGACGCC
>JAYURF010000011.1:0-6810 GCA_043756365.1 Acidimicrobiales bacterium | reverse complement strand
GACCCCAGGTGAGCGCCGCCAGACGGTCGGGCGACCACCCCAGTGTCTGCACGGCCCGCTCGTTTTCGGCGCTGGCATTGATCGCCAGGCCGATGCGTGTGTAGCGGGTCCATGCCCACAGCGCGAGGGTGATGAGAATCGAGATGGCCACGAGGTAGAGGCGCTCTTCTTGAATCTTGACGCCGCCGAGATCGAAGACCCGCTGCGGGAGGAACTTGTCAACCTCTTGTGTTGCCGAGCCGTAGCGCTTTGCCGTGACCGCCCCGACAAGACCGAGCAAACCGGTCGTGGAGATGACGCGCACGATCGCCGCCGCCCGGCGGAGGCTGCGCAGCACGATCATCTGGAACAGCAACGACACCACGACTGCGGCGAGAACACCGACGACCGCGGCGGGAAGCGTGGCCCAACCACGGTCCAGCTTCAGCTCGACGAATGCGACGTACGCGCTCAGCGTGCCGACAGCGCCCTGGGCGAAGTTCACCAACCCGGAGCCCCGGTAGATCAACACGGCACCCTGCGCGAACATCGCATAGGTGGCACCCGACCCCAGACCGAGGATGACGAACTGCAGTAATGACTTCATCTCTACGCACCCCCGAGGCGATTGGTGTGAACAACACTTCGAGCCGAAAACGAACCCGTGGACAACGGATGGGGGCCGCCCAAGCTGGCCAGCCCCCATCCGTTGTTGTACTACAACTACTGAACGTGCGTCACGTCCTCAGCACGGGCCGCCGACGGCGGACCCACAGATCGTCTCGTCCCAGTTCGCTTCGCTCACCTTGACAAACGCTCCACTGGCGAGGTCGAAGGACCAGAAGGCGTAGCCGCCTTCCCCGGTGCGCAGCCAGATGCCCGCGTGGTCGGTCTTGGGCGTCCAGTCAGGCATCAAACCGATCATCGGAATCGGGCCCGAACCGTCGATCAGCGCCTTGAGGTTCTCGCGGCTGAAATCGGTGGTGTCCGACTCGCGGATGATCTGCAGCAGTGCGTACAGACCAACCCACGAACGCATCGGGCTCGACTTCATGTTCGGCCGCTGCAGCGCTTCCACTCCGGATGCGGCGAGATCGGCGGTCAGCACGTCGACCACCGGATCATCGGCACCTGCCGGCGGGATGGCCGCGTTGAGGATGACGTTCTCGGCATAGTCGCCAAGGCTCTCGATGTCGGATGCCGGGAACGTGCCGAGGCTGGACGAATACATGAGCTCGGCGCCGAGTTGCTCGCCGGCGCGCAGGACCTGGATGCCTTCCTGACCGCCGATGGGCATGGCCACGCCCTCGGCACCTGCGGCCTGGGCCGCGAGGATGAACTGGCTGTAGTCGGTGGTACCTGCCGGAACCGGCAGGTCGGCGACGACCTCGAGGCCGTTGTCACCGAACACCGCGCCGTAGAAGCCGGCGAGCGCGGTGGCCGCCGGAATGTCGACACGGATGATGGCGATCTTGGTGATCCCTGCGTCGAGCAGAGCCTGCGGCATCATGATCGTCGTGCCGGTACCGCCGGCGTCGAACGGGTAGGAGTTGGTGTCGGCGTAGTCGTCTTGACCTGGGCTGATCGCAAACCGAGCGATGCCAGCGGCCGCGTAACCGGCGCTGACGTCGGCACCGGCTACGGAGGTGGTGTCGTTGATCGTGACTGCCACACCGGCCTCGTCCAGCGTTCCGACGCACTCGACCGCCTTGTTCGGGTCGGCACCGTCGTCACAGGTGGTCACCTGGATGCAGGCCCCATTCGCTCCGCCGCGGGCGTTAAACGCCTCGGCCGAAGCTTCCAATGCCTGAGCCTGGTCTTCGAGGGTGAGCACCCCAGAGGCGAACACGGTCTGCAGACCGACGTGCAGCGGCTCCAAGGATTCATCGCAGGCACCGTCGTCCCACAGGCCGATCGCTTCGAGATCGGAACCCGGGGCCTCGGTGGCTACCGGTGCATCCGTGGCTACCGGTGCATCCGTGGCTGCCGGTGCATCCGTGGCTGCCGGTGCATCCGTGGCCTCCGGTGCATCCGTGGCCTCCGGTGCATCGGTCGCTGCCGGCGCATCGGTGACTGCCGGCGTTGCGGCCTCGTCGTCGCTCCCACATGCCGCAGCGGTGAGCGCGAACGCGCACACCACCGCAGCGAAACGAACTCTGGACACTCTTGACATGTTTCCCCCTCGCGTGGATGACCGGGCGTCGGGTCGACTCCGGCTACTTCAGCACCGACGAGCAAGCCAGGCTGATTGCCGACCCCAAAGTGATGCGAGTGTCAGATTAGCAAAAGGGGTGACCCATTTCCAGTCTGCGCGACAGGTACCCGCCAACGAGGGGCAAAGACGCACGTCGGGCCACGTACACCGTGACGATCGGTGATCGCCAACGCCAACGCCACCGTGTATTTCTCGACACGCGACTGCTCCAAGCACGGAGCGCAGTCAGAAGTTGGTGCCGCCGTCGATGTTCACCAGCGAGCCGGTCATGTATCCGGCGACTGGTGACAGCAAGAACGCAATGAGGGCACCAACCTCTGCCGTCTTGCCGGGGCGGCGAAGGGCGATGTCGAGGCCCCACTCCTCGATCATGACCCGCTCCAAGGCTTCGTGGTAGGGGATGCCCTTGGCATCGGAGACCTGCTTGCGGATCGCCGTCAGCGCGGCAGTTTCAATGGCCCCCGGGGCGATGCAGTTCGCTCGCACACCCTGCGCACCGTAGGCCTTGGCGATCCCTTTGGTAAACGTCGCAACAGCGCTCTTCATCGTCGCGTAGGGCAGGAGGGCGATGTCGGGAGCCCGGATCGAATACGCCGCGGTGGTGACGATTGCCCCGCGTGACTCGATCAGGTACGGAAGTGCCGCCTCGACGACGCGGGTCGTGCCGAGCATCACGTCGCGGAACACTTCGATCCATCGCTGATCGGGGATCTCGATCGGCTCGTGACCGATCAGGCCGGTCGTGACCGCGACCCCGTCCAGGCCGCCGAGCAACTCGACTGCGGCCGCAACCGCCGCGGCGGCTCCGCCGTCGGCACTGACGTCGAAGGCAATCCCGTGGGCTGGTGCTGCGCCTGCGGCGGCGACCTGGGCGGCCGCTGACTGGGCGCGTGCGGCGTCACGGCCGACCACGACAACCGAGGCGCCCTCCGCCGCGAGCGCAACGGCGGCGGCGAAGCCCATGCCGCTTGTCCCTCCGGCTACGAGAAAGCACTTGTCCTTGATGAGCAGATCCACGGACACCTCCAGCAACGAGCCGAATCTGACGGTCGTGTCAGACTGTAGCCATGCCCGTCACCGGCCGAACTTTGTGGGAGATGCTGCAACGACGCGTCGAGTGCACGCCGGACCGGATGATGATGACCGACGAACATGGCCGGGCGAAGACCTGGCGGGAGTTCTCCGGCTGGGCCGAGCGGGTCGCCGCCGGCCTCGCTCGGCTCGGTATCGGAACGGGCACGGTCGTGTCGTGGCAGCTCCCCACCCGGATGGAAACGATCGTGCTCTCGCTGGCGCTGTCACGCCTGGGCGCCGTGCAGAACCCGATCATCCACCTCTACCGCGAGCGCGAGGTGGGCTCGCTGCTGGGCACCACGGGTGCGCAGTGGTTCTTCACACCCGGAGTCTGGAACGGCTTCGACTACGCGGCGCTGGCCACGGCGATCCGCGATCGCGTCGGCGGCGAGCCGTTCACGATTGCCAACGGCTACCGCGATCTGCCGGAGGGCGACCCGGCCATGCTCCCCACTCCCCCGACCGATCCCGACGCGGTCCGCTGGCTGTACTCCACCTCGGGCACCACCTCGGAACCGAAGGCGGTGATGCACACCGACGCCACGCTGATCGCCGGCGGTACCGGCCTGGCGATGGCGCTCGACCCCCAGCCCGACGAGATCGCTGCGCTCACCTACCCGTACGCACACATCGGCGGACCCGACTTCCTCGTGATGATGCTGCGCACGGGGCTGCCGGCGGTGCTGATGGAATCGTTCACTCCTGCCGACGCCTACCCCCTGTTCCGTGCCCATGGCGTCACGATGTACGGCGGGAGCACCGCTCACTACTTGGCGCTCGTGAACGAGGTCGCCCGCACCGGCGGGCACCCTGCGCCGACCCTGCGGCGGATGTCCGGGGGCGGGGCCCCCAAACCGCCCGAGCTGTACTGGCGGGTCAAGGACCTGACCGGGGTGATCATCCATCACGGCTACGGCATGACCGAATGCCCGATGATCGCCAACGCGTCGCCGTACGACACCGACGAGCAACGAGCGAACACCGACGGTAAGCCGGTGCATGGGTGCGAGGTCCTCATCGTCGATGCGGCCGAACAGCCATGCCCGGTCGGCACCGACGGCGACATCGTGGTGCGTGGGCCGATGCTCGCGATCGGGTACGTCGACGCCGAGCAGACCGCCGAATCCTTCCGCAGCGACGGGTTCTTCCGCACCGGCGACCGTGGTCACTTGCGTGTTGACGGGCATCTCGTGATCACCGGGCGCACCAAGGAGCTGATCATCCGCAAGGGCGAGAACGTCAGTCCGCGCGAGATCGAAGACGTACTGGCGAGCCACCCCGCGGTCGGTTCCGTCGCCGTGATCGGCCTACCCGACGCCGAGCGCGGTGAACGGGTCTGTGCGGTTGTCGAGACCGCCCCGGGCACAGCGTCGATCACGTTCCAAGCGATGATGCAGCACTGCCGCGACGCGGGATTGATGACGCAGAAGATTCCCGAACAACTCGAGATCGTCGATGAGTTGCCGCGTAACCCGACGATGAAGATCTTGAAGCGCGAGCTCGTCGAACGATTCAACGTAGGAGGCTGACATGACCGCAGGCAACTGGTGGAGCGAGCGAGCTGGACTCGAGGGGACGGTGGCGATCGTCACCGGCGGCGCCGGGGGGCTGGGCGAGGCGATCACGCTCGACCTGCAGGCCAACGGAGTCCACGTCGCAATCGTCGATCGCGACGCAGACGCGGCCGCCCGTATCGGCACCAAACTGAAGCAGCGTGGGAGCGATGCGATCGTGCACGTTGGCGACGCCCGCGAGCCAGCGACGCTCGACGCCTTGTTCGGTGCGGCCGCCGAGCGATGGGGACGGCTCGACACACTGGTCAACGTGGTCGGCGGCACGTTCCGCTCACCTTTCAGCGAACAGGGCTCGCGTGCGTGGGACGCTCTGATCCGCACCAACCTGACCCACGTGCTCCACGCCACCTCGTTGGCCATCCCGGCGATGCGCGCTGGTGACCGGGGCGGCAGCATCATCAACCTCACCACCATCGAGGGCCACCGCGCCGCCCCCAACTTCGCGGTGTACTCCGCGGCCAAGGCGGCCGTCGCCCACTTCGCGCGAACGCTGGCGGTCGAACTGGCACCCGACCGGATTCGGGTCAACTGCGTCGCCCCCGACATCACCCCCACGCCGAACATGATGGGGATCAGCGGCGACGACCCCAGCGCGATGCTCGACCCGCTGAACGTGCGGGTGTCGATCCCGATGGGCCGCCTGGGAGTGCCGAGTGACATCTCCAACGCTGTCATCTTCCTCGCCTCGGGACTGTCGTCGTACATCACCGGTACCACGCTGCATCCCGACGGCGGAACCCTTGCGTCGTCGGGATGGTTCAACTGGCCGGGCGAGGGTTTCGCCAACACCTTGCCGGCGAGCGTGCTCGGGCAGCTGCAGCCCGAGGCCGAATGAGCGAGCGGGTTCGCTTCGACGGCCGCGTGGCAATCGTCACCGGAGCGGGAACCGGCATCGGGGCAGCGCATGCCCGGCTGCTTGCCGAGCGAGGTGCCGCGGTCGTCGTCAACGACCTCGACGCCGAGGCTGCTCACTCGGTGGCCGTCGCCATCGGGGCCGCAGGCGGTTCGGCCGTCGCTCACGTCGGCGACATCGCCACCGAGGCCGGTGCTGAGTCGCTCGTCCACACGGCACTCGATCGCTTCGGCCGCATCGACATCGTGGTCAACAACGCCGGGCTGCTCCGGTCAGCCCCGTTCGCGGAGATGACGACCGATCTGTGGGACCGTGTCGTTGGCGTGAACCTGCGCGGCACGTTCGTCGTCACCCATGCGGCGTGGCCGCACATGGCTGCGCAGGGTTACGGCCGGATCGTGTCGACCACCTCGAACTCCGGCCTGCTCGGCGTGTCGGGATCGAGCGCGTATGCGGCTGCGAAGGCGGGGGTGTGGGGGCTCACCCGCAGCCTCGCGATCGAGGGTTCTGCGCTCGGCATCAACGTCAACGCCGTCGCCCCCATCGCCTACACGGCGATGTCGCAGCAATCGAAGATCGCGCCTCGCGCGTGGCGCACCGGCGAGGGCGACGAATGGTCGCGCCGGCTCGATGCCGCGCAGATCTCGCCGGTTGTCGGCTGGCTGGCTCACGAGGACTGCACCGTGTCAGGCCGCGTGTTCAGCGCTGCGGGCGGGCGGGTGGCACGGTTCGCGATGCACGTGACCGAGGGCTTCGTGGCCGAACACCTGACGATCGAAGCCGTCCGCAACGCCCAAGCCGAGCTGCTCGCCGAAACGTCCGGCGTCGAGTACCACGCAGCGTTCGAGGAAGGCCGCGACCTGCACCGCCGCCTGCTGACGTGAGCCCCCTTACCCCCAGATCTGGGGTGAATTCGTCCCGGAAACCGGGAAGGATTCGGCCCAGATCTTTCAGCGCTGGCGGAGGACGAGGAGCGAGCGGGACTCGACGTCGACGCGATCGAGGGCCGCCAGCACCGGCAGACCTGACGGCAGACCTGACGGCGCGGTGTCGATGACGGCCTCCCACTCGGCGCTGTGCTCGGCATCGGGCAGCGTCATCTCGACGGTCTCGTC
>JAYURF010000010.1:0-2478 GCA_043756365.1 Acidimicrobiales bacterium | reverse complement strand
ACAAAACCTTTGCGAACACCTGGTACACGACGCCCTCGACGGGAATGTCGCTCGCCTCCACGACGAAGACCGCGGTCCCGGTGGAATCTGCGATCACTGGGCCGAACCAGACGTAAATGTCGCCAGTGATGATCACGAATGAAACCGGATCGCCGGGGCAGAAACCGGTGGCGGTGATCGTGAATCCATCGTCAGCATCGATCACCGGGCTGGACACGACGACGGATGGACGCGATGGCGCGTACTGCCCGCCGCTACAGGCACACGTTCCACTCGAGTCGGTGCCGTTGCCCTCGGCACGCACCGGCATCGAGCCAAAGCCCACTGCCATGCACAGTGCTGCCACAACGATCGAAAATTTCTTCATGAGTACCGCTCTCCTCTCAAGATTCGCCCAAAGGTACCATGGATCGTGGTGAAAGGCCACCACGAGTGGTATTTATTCGAATGGCTGTTCGTGCTGGTCACGGCTTAGCGCAAGGCGTCGGTGCCGAGAACGATGATCAGGTCACCGAACTCGTCGTCGACGGTGACGGGGGTGTTGGGAAGCGGGGCGGTTGCGGCCGCGGGAACTCCGACGTCGGCCCCAGCACGGGCGGCTTCTTCCTCAAAACCGGGTCGGTAGAAGATCACCGTTGGATCGTCGTCGTCGGGCACCACGTCGGCCCCGCGAATCTCGGTGTAGCCGGCGTCGCGGAGTCGGTTGGCGTTCCGGGTGACCAGATTGAACCTGCCGTCACCGTTGGCCACCACCAGTCGCACCTCAGCTCGGTCGACGAGACCGTCAGCTGGAGCCGTTGTAGTGGTCGTCGCCGTGGTGGTCGTCGCCGTGGTGGTTGGCACCGTGGGAGTCGGCAGCGTGGTGGTCGGTGCGGGCAGCGTCGAGACAACCACAGCAGTGGTCGACGTCGAAACGACCGTCGTTGTCGTCGGCTGCGACGGCGCGATCGTCCCGGTCGTGGTCGGTGCGCCGACCGTGGTGGTGGCCGCCGTGGTCGAGGTTGGGTCGTTGGTGGCTGCCGCGTCCGTGCCGGGGGTGGGCGCCAGCGCCACGTCGACGGTTGCACGGTCGAGCACCAACGGGTGGGCCGAGCTGGGATAGCCGGCGATGACGAGCCCGGCGAGCGCCGACACCGCGCCCACGACGACGAGGTAGGTGCGCGCCCGTTTCATCACCAGGGAAATCTAGGGCATCACGCCATCAGGTCAGTAGCACGGTGGCGAGGCGGCGCAGTTGGGCTTCGGGCAGATCCCGGCCGTCTTGCAGCACCTGCACGCACACGTGGTCGGCACCGGCCTGATGGTGCTGGGCGACGCGCGCCGCGATCTGGTCGTCGCTGCCCCACGCCACGATGGCGTCGACCAGCCGGTCGCTGCCTCCGTCGGCTCGGTCGTGTTCTTCGAAACCGAGGCGCAACAGGTTGTTGAAGTAGTTGGGGAGTCCGAGGTAGATCTTCATTCCGGCCCGGGCGATCCGGCGGGCCTCGACCGGGTCGGTTTCCAGCACGACCATCTGTTCCGGGGCCAGGAGCGCATCGGGGCCCATCGTTGCCCGCGCGATCTCGGTGTGTTCCGGAGTGGTGAAGTACGGATGCGCGCCGTTGGCGCGTCTGGCCGACAGTTCGAGCATTTTTGGGCCGAGGGCGGCGAGCAGCCGACCGGGGTCGCTCGCGGGCGGGCTGGCCATGAACAACGCGCTGTCCATCCGGTCGAGGTACTCGACCATGTGGCTGTACGGCTTGGTGTAGTCGTGCTTGCGAACTCCGGCAACGAGGTGCCCGTGGCTCACGCCCAGCCCGAGCAGGAATCGGTCGGGGAACGCTTCGGCCAAGGTCTTTTGCGCCGCCACCATGGCCATTGGATCGCGGACGTAGATGTTGGCGATGCCGGTGGCGAGCGGCAGTCGTTCGGTAGCCGACAGCAACAGAGCGCTCGACACGAATGGGTCGCGGCCGACAGCCTCGGCCACCCACAGCGCGCCGAAACCGAGCTCCTCGACGAGTTGCGCCGCTCTGCGTGCCTCGGGAGCGGGGAGGGCGTCGATTCCGCCGTACCAGATTCCCACTCGGCCGATGTCGACGTTGGGCCTGCTCATGAAAGTTCCTCCACTTGGCTGGTGCGGTTGGTTGGTGCGGGTGACAGTACCGATCGAGATGTGCACATCCATTGCTGAGGCGTAGCTGTCCGGCCTGGTCATGCCGGTAGCTTCGTGCGGATGGGCCGGCAGAGGATCAGGGTCAATGGCGCCGATGCGCGCCAGGTTGCTGCAATCGCACTGGCCGGCGGCATCGGTGCCGCAGTCGCCGGAGCACGACCCACCGGCAGCCCGGTGATCGACGTGACCATGGTCGCCCTCGGTGGCGCCGGCGCGATCTGGGCTGCGGCCAGCGCCCCGTGGTGGGCCGGCGTGTCGGCGGCGGCGATCGCGACCGCGTTCGCCCCGAACCTGTGGTTGTTGCTGCTCGGCGCGCTCGGCGC
>JAYURF010000009.1:0-6831 GCA_043756365.1 Acidimicrobiales bacterium | reverse complement strand
ACGCGCCGTTGGGCATGTCGATCGGCGAGTCGTCGACAAACGCATCCGGCCGATGAGCGTGATCGAGATGGTCGACGCGATAGCGCCCGTTGTCATCGCGCAGCTCCTTGCCATAGAAGCCAACGAAACAGCGGTCGATGCCGTGGGCAGATGCGACTCGCTGTGCGTAGTCGCGACCGCCGGCGCTCCACAGCACGCAGGTGACGCCGCGCCCGGCAAGGCCTGCCAGCAGTTCAGTTGCCCCGGGGCGGAGACGCGTGTTGATGATCGAGCCGACCAGCGTCCCGTCGACATCGAATGCCCAGATCACTGCTGCAGCCCACCCTTTGATACGACCCCCAGGCCGATACGACACCCGTGTCGGACCCGAAAAGAGTGTAGTAATGATCGGTATGGGAGACAGCTTCAAGGGGGCAGCGGTCGTCGGCATCGGGCGAACCGCATACACGCGGGCGTCGGGTCGGAGCACGTTGGCGATGACGGTCGAGGCGACGCGCAACGCGATCGCCGACGCTGGCCTCGACGTGAGCGACATCGACGGGATCATCAACTTCAACACCGGCGACAGCGCCGGCTCACAACGCGTCGCCCATGCCCTGGGCAACGACGACATCGGCTGGGCTGTCGATGTGCATGGCGGGGGCAACGTCGTTGCGCAAGTGGTGTCGCTGGCTGCGGCGGCCATCGTGACCAAGCAGTGCGAGGTGGCGGTGGTGTTCCGCACGCTCGGTTCGGGCACCCGGTACGGGCGCATCGATGGAGCCATCAAAGTTGACGGCGACCTCCAGTTCGGGGCGCCGCACGGTTACCTCGTCCCGCCACAGTGGTTCGCCATGTGGGCCCGCCGCCATCAACACGAGTACGGCTCCACGTCCGAGGACCTGGGCGCCATCGCCGTCACCCAGCGGCGACACGCGCTCGCCAACGCGCATGCCATCGCCACCGCCCCGATGACCATCGACGACTACATGGCGTCGCGGATGGTGTTCGAGCCGTTCCGCGTGCCCGACTGCTGCTACGAGGTCGACGGGTCCGTTGCCTTGATCCTCACCACCGAGGAGCGGGCCAAGGACCTGCCGCACAAGCCGGTGCGCATCGTCGGCCAAGGCGACTCATTCGGCTTCGGTGGCAACGTCGACGAGTTCGACGACATGACGTGCATGTATTCGCGTGATGCGGCGCGCCGGTTGTGGTCGAAGACCGGGCTGACGGCGCAGGACATGGACATCGCGCTGATGTACGACTGCTTCACGTACACCGTGATGGCGACGTTCGAGGATTTTGGCTTCTGCGGCAAGGGCGAGGTGGGCGACTTCTTCCGCGAGGGTCGTGCCACCTACGGCGGCGACGTGGTCGTCAACCCGCACGGCGGGCTGCTGTCGGAGGGATACCTGCATGGCCTCAACCACCACTACGAAGCGGTCCTGCAACTGCGCAGCGATGCCGAACACCGCCAGGTTCCCGATGCCAAGCTTGCGCTGGTCACCGCAGGAGCCGGCCCGTTCGGCAGCTCGCTGGTGTACGGAACCGACGCGTTGTGAGTTCGACCGAGACACCGCCGCAGCCGATCCCCGACGAGGACACCGCCCAGTTCTGGCGGGCGACGGCCGACGGTCGGCTGGAGATCTGTCGCTGCCAGCAGTGCCAGCGCTGGCTGCATCCGCCACTTGAGAGTTGCCCGCGGTGCTGGGGTGAAACGGCCTTCGAGGCCGTCGCTGGAACCGGTGAGGTCTACAGCTTCATCGTCGTGCACCAGCCAGCGCTGCCGGGCTTTCGCGACAAGCTGCCGTACGTGGTCGCGCTGGTCGACCTCGATGAACAGCGCGGTCTGCGTTTGCCGGGGCGCGTGATCGATGTCGAGCCCCGTGCGGTGCAGGTGGGTCAACGGGTTACCGCCGAACTCGTGGATCTTCCTGGCGGGGACTTCAAGGTCGCAGTGTTCCGAGTCACCTGACGTGTCACATCGTTTCGCACACACGCGACGCTGACACCACGCGTTCGGCTCACAATCGAATATATTGACCTATTTAATCGATTGATCACCCCGAGGAGCCGTCATGAGCAACACACCCACGCTGCCCGCATGGATTACAGCGAACTGGCAGCTCGACATGACCCTCGGCGATTGGTGGTCCTGCCTTTTCGAGGCGGGCTACTCGTTTCCTGCATGGCCGGTCCATCTCGGCGGTCGCGGGGCGAGTACTGCCGAGGCCCGATCGATCGGTCAAGCTCTCGGCGCAGCCGGTGTGATCGCTCCACCGAGCGGCAACGGCCCGAACATGGGCGGGCCTACGTTGCTCGCCCACGGATCACCCGAGCAGCAGCAGCGCTTCGTGTCACCGATGGCTCGCGGCCAGCACCAGTGGTGTCAGTTGTTCAGCGAGCCGGGCGCCGGTTCCGATCTGGCCAGCCTGGCGACGAAGGCAGAGCGGGATGGCGACGAGTTCGTGATCACGGGGCAGAAGGTGTGGAACTCGCGGGCCGAGGTGAGCGAGTGGGGCATGTTGTTGGCCCGCACCGACCCGAGCCTGCCCAAGCACCGCGGCATCTCGTTCATCATGCTCGACATGGATCAACCCGGCGTCGAGGTGCGACCGCTGGTGCAGATGAACGGCGCAGCCGAGTTCTGCGAGGTGTTCCTCACCGAAGCCCGCGCCAAGGTGAGCAACGTCATCGGTGGGCTGCACGACGGCTGGAACGTCGCCCGCACCACACTCGCCCACGAACGCGCCGCCGCCGCCTCGGGGCGGTCACGAGGCCTGGTCGATGTGGCGGCCGGGGGCATGGGCGGCAACCTTGATCGTCCGGTCGGCGAACTGATCGAGCACGCGGCGCGGGCGAAACGCGATCCGAAACGGCGGTTCGAGGTGCTGCTCAACTCGCGCACGATGATCGACCTGGCCCGCGAATCGGGGCTGGCCGCCGATCCGGTGGTGCGCCAGCAACTGATGCGTTACTACATCCACAGCGAGGTCTACCGGCTCACCGGCCAGCGCGGCAGGGACAACGCCAAGTCCGGCAGGGTCGGACCAGAAGGATCGATCATGAAGCTCCACCTGGCCATGCTCGCCCACGAGTCGCGCGACCTGTCGCTCGCGATGCTCGGCGCCGAGGCGATGGTGGTCGGGTCCGATGCCCGCGACGGCGGCGGCGTCCAGAACGCCGCGCTGTCGAGCTTCGCCCCGTCGCTCGGCGGCGGGACCAACGAGATCCAGCGCAACATCATCGGCGAACGAACGCTCGGCCTCCCCCGCGAGCCCTCCATCGACAGCGAACTCCCCTTCACCGAGCTACGCCGCTCCTGATCCGCCGTACTCGGGCCAACTGGAGGCCCGGGCGTCGGGGACCGGGCGTCGGGGACCGGGCGTCGGGCAGATTAGCGGAAGTGCGGTTTGCGGTTGACCCGGGGGGCGCCGGCGCGGCCGGCGGCGGGGGCGTTGCCGATGTGGGTGTAGGCGAGACCGTTCTGCTTGGCCATGTGCGGCGGCATGTCGATGGATTCCCAGATGGCGCGCACGGTGCCTTGGATGGCGACCGGGTTGCGCTCGGCGATCTGCTCGGCGATGTCGGCCGCCCGAGCCCACAGCTGATCAGCCTCGACGACCTCGCTCACCAACCCGAGGCGCAGTGCGGTGGCGGCGGTCATGCGCTCCTCGGTGCCCATCAACGCCCAGCGCAACACGTCGCCGAGTGGGACACCGCGGTCCAGCATCCCGATTGGCTCGAGCGCCGAGACGATCCCGCCGTTGGCGTGCGGATCGAAGAACGTGGCGTTGTCCGAGCAGATCACGATGTCGCATTCGTTGACGAAGTACTGCCCGCCACCGGCACACATGCCCTGCACCGCGCACACCACCGGCTTCCACACCCGGTTCGACCGCGGCCCCAGCCACGTGCCCGGATCCTGCTGGTTCCACAGATTCTGACCGGTCCACCATGCACCACCCTTGATGTCGATGCCGGTGCAGAACGCCCGCTCGCCTGCGGCGCGCAGCACGGCGACGTGGATGTCGTCGGTGTCGCGGACGATCCCCCACACCTCGGCCATCTCCTCGGTCATCGCCTGGTTGAACGAGTTGAGCTGATCGGGACGGTTCAACGTGATGGTCGCGACGTGGTCGCTCACCTCGAACTCGATGGTTTCGTAGGCCATTGCGGCTCCTTCTGGTGTTCAAGAAAGAGGGTAATCTTTTCTTCCATCGGGACCGCGACCGACGGCGCGACAAACGGTCGGCGTCTGCAGCCCGCACGGTCTGGATTTCAGCCGGCTGGGCCGAACCGGGGCGAGCGTTTCTCGACCCAGGCCCGCACGCCCTCACGATGATCGGCGGTCTGCGCCGTGGCAACCTGGTGTTCGGCTTCGACGATCACCGCTTCGGCGAGCGTCAACCGGCCGGCATTGAGCACGTTCGCTTTCATCAAGCCGATCGCCGTCTGGGGCCCAGCCGCGAACTCCTCGGCCCACGACCGCCATGCCGCTGCGAACTCCTGGTCGGGCACCACACGTTCGACCATCCCGAGCCGCAGGGCTTCGGCGGCGTCAACGCGCCCGTTCGTAGCCAACAGTTCCAATGCTTTCGCGGGCCCGAGCCGGTGGGCGAGCAGCCACGGGCCACCCATGTCACCGGAGAACCCGAGCCGCGCCCAGCCGGTGACGAAGCTCGCTGACGCGGCGGCGAGACGCAGATCACAAGCCAGAGCGATGGCCAGCCCGGCACCGACGGCCGGCCCGTTGACGGCGGCGATGGTGACAATCGGGGCCTCATGCAGCACCACAGTGATCCGCGAGTTGGCGGCGAGGCTGGCAGCGCGTTCGGCTGGCGACGGCCGCGGTTCGCCGGAGCCCCGGCCGCTGCCATCGCGCACGTCGCCGCCGGCACAGAACGCTGATCCTGCGCCGGTGACCACGACGCAGCCAACATCATCTGCGGCAGCGAACGACTCGACCGCCGCAATGATCGGGGCGTACATGTCGTCGTGCAGCGCGTTGCGGCGATCGGGCCTGTTGAGCGTGATCACGCCAATCCGGTCGACGACCTCGATGGTGACAAAATCGGTACCTGATTTGACGATCCGGCTCACGACCGCACCGTAGACTCATCGTCGATGACCCGACGAAACGCACTTGCAAAGAAGGCGCACGAGGTCGTCGCCGATCAACTGCGGCAGCGAATCGTCAACGGCGAGCTGGCCGCAGGCGACCGCCTGCCTCCGGAGGACGAGTTGACCGTGCAGTTCGGAATCGCCAGGACCACGCTGCGCGAAGCACTGCGTGTGCTCGAGTCACAGGGTTTGATCGCCATCCGTCGCGGCCGTGGTGGTGGACCGGTCGTGACACATCCCGACCTCGCGCCTGCGGCAACCGCGCTTGCCGTGTCGTTGCAATTGCAACGGACGACGGTCGGCGACCTCGATGCGGCGCGCCGGCTGATCGAACCGCAGATCGCCAGGCAGCTTGCCATCGCCCACAGCGCCGACGACATCGCCGCGCTCGTTGTGGCCGTCGACGACGCTGCTGCGGCCGCCGAGCGCGACGATGCAGACGAATTCGGCATCCGCGCTGCAGCCGTGCACGAGACCTTGATGGAGCGGTCGGGCAACAACACCATGTCCATCATCTCGAAACTGCTCCACGAGATGGTGCAGGCCTATTACAGCCAGGGGATTGCGAACACCGATCAGCGAGCGATGCGCCGCGCCGTGCGCTCGTACCGCAAACTGATCGTGCTGATCGAAGCAGGCGATGCCGACGCTGCGGCGGGCCACTGGGAGGCGCAGATGTCGTTCACCATCGGCGGCCACAACCCCGCCAGCCTCGTCACGGTGTCGGCCGGCACGTAGCCAACGGCGAACCCGGCGGCTCGTCACCCACCCATCCGAGTCCATGCGTGTCATCCGAGTGCCGAGCGCCCATCCGAGTGTTGAGCGCCCACCCGGGTGCGCGCTCGGCACTCGGATACCCCTCCGTGGACTCGGATGACACGCGTGGACTCGGATGACACGCGTGGACTCGGGACACGACGACGTGCGCAGCCGCTGGTGGCGGGGCAATCCTGGTGGAGCCGGTCCAGGCGGACGGCGGTGGCTCTGGGTTGCGGGCGGCGGCTATGGGTTGCGGGGGAGGCCGAGGAGCCGCTCGCCGAGGAGGTTGCGTTGGATCTGGTGGGTTCCGCCGGCGATGGTGGCTTGGCGGGTGGCGTTCAGGAAGTGGCTCGGCGTGTCGCCATCGACGTCGGCCGGCGGCCAGGCCTGGGCCGATGGGCCGGCGATGTCGACGATGGCCTCGGCGCACTGCTGTTCCAATGTGCCGGCGGCAAGCTTCATCATCGATCCGGCGGCAGGATTGCCGTCGCACAGCACACCGCCGACGAAGCGGTCGCGTACCCATTCGAGGATGCGTTCACCGGTCACCACTGCCGCAATGCGCTGCCGCACCACCGGGTTCTCGAGGCTGCCGGCAGCCCGCGCCGTGTCGATGAGTTGGCGGCGACGCCGCCCGCCACCGGCCCCGCCCATGTACCCGGACCGTTCACCGCTCAGCGTTCCCGACGACACTCGCCAGCCGTTGTTCACATCGCCGAGGACCATCGCGGAACCTATCTGAACGTGATCGAGGAACACCTCGTTGAAGTGGTGGCCGCCGGCGATGTCGACCAACGGCCGCACGGTGACACCGGCGGCGTGCATCGGGCACACGAACATCGTGATCCCCGCATGGGGCCGCGCGGCATCGGGATCGGTACGGGCCAGCAACATCCCGAAGTCGGCGGCGGACGCGTACGACGACCACACCTTCTGCCCGTCGATCACCCAGGTGTCGCCGTCGAGGAC
>JAYURF010000008.1:0-6855 GCA_043756365.1 Acidimicrobiales bacterium | reverse complement strand
GGCTTGCGGGCCCGACAGCACACGTAGGTTCGGTTTGGCCCCGAGCACCTCGAGCGCGTCGGTGTCGAAGGCCGGGGCGACGATCACTTCAGTGAACACCGCCGACAGCGACTCTGCCAGCTCGCGGGTCACGGTTCGGTTCAGTGCGACCACCCCACCAAAGGCGCTGACCGGATCGCAGGCGTTGGCCAGCACGTAGGCGTTGGCGATGTCATCGCCGAGCGCGACGCCGCACGGGTTGGCGTGCTTGACAATGACACAGGCGGGCGACTCGAAGCGGTGCACCAACCGCCACGCCGCCTCGGTGTCGTACAGGTTGAGGTAGCTGAGGTCCTTGCCGCCGTGTTGCTCCATCTCGTCCCACCAACTGCGCGCCCCAGCGGCGAGGTAGCGGGCGCCGCTCTGGTGCGGGTTCTCGCCGTAGCGCAAGCTCTGCTGGCGCACCATCGAGAGGTGCAGCGAATCGGGCAACGCCGGTACCTCATCAGCCGCGCCCTTCGTCGCGGTGCCAGCGCCAGTCTCGAACCAGTTGGCGATCTGGGCGTCGTAGGCAGCAATCGCGCTGAAGGCGTCGCGTGCCAGACGCAGGCGGGTGGCGGCGGAGACCGCCCCCTCGGCGCGCAGCTCGTCGAGCACCACGGTGTAGTCGGACGGGTTGACCACCACGGCAACGTGGGCGTGATTCTTGGCTGCGGCGCGCACCATCGCCGGACCGCCGATGTCGATCAGCTCGATGCTCGGGTCGGACTCGAACGGGTACAGGTTGACCACCACCAGATCGATCGGGGAGATGCCGTACTCGGCGAGGTCGAGCTGATGAGCGGGATTGGTCGGATCGGCAAGAAGCCCGCCATGCACCTTCGGGTGCAGGGTGACCACCCGGTGATCGAGGATCGCCGGCACCCCGGTGACATCGGCAAGATCGGTGCTGGGGATCCCTGCGGCCTGCACAGCGCGAGCGGTCCCACCGCTGCTGATGAGGTGGAACCCGAGCTCGTGAAGGCCGGCGGCCAGGTCGACGATGCCGGATTTGTCGTAGACGGACAGCAATGCGGTGGGCATGACGAGCAACCTACGAGACGCAGGGCATCGCACAGCCACTGCGTTGACAAGGTGTACGTTCGCGAGTGTCCGGACGTCGACTGCGGACCCATTCATACAGGAGGAACCCACGTGGATCTCAGCAAGTTCAAGATAAGCGATTGGCTGAAAGTCGGTGGGGGCGCAGGCTTTCTGATCTTCGGCTTCTTCTCGTGGGTGAAGATCAGCGGGCCGGGCGGCTTCGGTGGTGCTTCGGGGGGGAACGTCTTCGACTTCTTCTTCACCGGGATCATCCCCTGGATCCTCATCATCGGTACGGCAGTGATCACCGTGTTGTTGGTGACCGGCAAGATGAAGGCCGGCAGCCTGCCGTGGCCATTGATCATGCTCGTGGCCACCGCCCTCGGTGCGCTGCTACTCATCCTGCGGCTGTTGATCAACCCGCTCGATGGGAAGGACTTCATCGAAGCGAGTGGCGGGAGCGTCGGGCGCGGGATCGGGATGATCCTCTCCACCATCGCCGGCATCACGGCTGCCGTCGGAGCCTTCCTCGGGTTTCAGGAGTCGGGCGGGGACCTGAACGACTTCAAGGACATGAACAAGCTGAAGAGCTCCTTCGGGGGCGGCCAGGGTGCCGGTCCGGGTGGCGGCTCGACACCTCCGCCGCCGCCGCCCGGGATGACGCCTCCGCCTCCTCCGCCCCCGCCGATGAGCTGAGCGCGGCAACCGCTACGCATGAAGATGCCCCGCCTCGCGGCGGGGCATCTTCGGTTTCTGGGACGCCGGTGGGCGACTGCGTCAGAGGGCGGCGACGATTTCGGCCATCAGGTCACAGGCTTCAGTGGGGTTGAGACCCACCTTCACACCGGCGGCGCGCAGCGCATCCATCTTGCCCTGCGCGGTGCCCTTGCCGCCCGACACGATCGCACCGGCGTGGCCCATCTTCTTGCCTTCGGGGGCGGTCACGCCGGCGATGTAGGCGCTCATCGGCTTGGTCACGTTGGCCGTGATGAACTCGGCGGCCTCCTCCTCGGCCGACCCGCCGATCTCGCCGATCATGATGATCGCGTGCGTTTCCGGGTCGGCTTCGAACTGGGTGAGGCAGTCGATGAAGTTGGTGCCAGGGACCGGGTCGCCGCCGATGCCGACGCACGTGCTCACACCGATGCCGCGCTGCTTCAGCTCGTACAGCGCTTGATAGGTGAGCGTGCCCGAACGGCTGACGATGCCGACGTTCGGCCCATCGGCGGTGGGCAATTGGGCGATCTCGCCGGCGGTGATGCCGATGTTGCACTTGCCTGGGCTGATGATCCCCGGGCAGTTCGGGCCAAGCAGGCGAGTGGCCGGAAACTGGCGCACGAGCGTGTTGTAGACCTTCGCTTCGTCCTGGGCGGGGATGCCTTCGGTGATGCACACGATGAACGCGATGCCCGCTTCAGCGGCCTCCAAGATCGCGGCAGGCGCGGCCTTCGGCGGCACCGCCACGAACGACGCAGTGGCCCCGGTGGCGGCAACGGCCTCGGCCACCGAGTTGAACACCGGGATGCCCTCCACGTCGGTGCCGCCTTTGCCCGGCGTGACCCCGGCGACCACTTTGGTGCCGTACGCCTGGTTTCGCAGGCCGTGGTACTTGCCCTGCCCGCCGGTGAGTCCCTGGACGATCACCTTGGTATCGGAGTCGACGAATATCGCCATGGTCAGTTACTTCCGTTCGCGAGGGCCACAGCCGCGCGGGCGGCTTCGAGCATGGTCGGTTTCGAGGTGAGCTTCGATTCTGGAATACCAGCGTTGGCAAGGATCTCCCGGCCCTGTTCGGCGTTGGTGCCATCGAGGCGGATCACGATCGGGGCGCGCAGGTCGACGCGGCCCATCGCCTCGACGATGCCCTTGGCAACCTCTTCGCCGCGGGTGATCCCACCGAAGATGTTGATGAAGATGCTGCGCACGTTTTGGTCGGAGTTGATCACTTCGAGCGCTGCGGCCATCACGTCGGCATTCGCACCGCCGCCGATGTCGAGGAAGTTGGCGGCCGCTCCGCCCACCTGGTTGACGACGTCAAGGGTGCTCATCGCCAGACCCGCGCCGTTGGCGATGATCCCGACGGTGCCATCGAGACCGATGTACTGCAGGTCGTGTTCGCGGGCCATCTGCTCGCGCTCGTCGAGCTCCTCGGTGGCGCGGTACTCGTCCCACTCGGGATGGCGGAACGCGGCGTTGTTGTCGAGGCTGACCTTCGCGTCAAGCGCATGCACGCCACCGTCGGGTCGCAGGATCAGCGGGTTGATCTCGGCCAGATCGCAGTCGCCGCGGGTGAAGCAGTCGTACAACTTCACGAGCATCGCGGCGACACCGTCGACGGCAACGCTATCGATGTTGGCGTCGACGACGGCCTGACGGGCGACGGCCGGCGGGAGCCCGTCGACGGGGTCGATGTGCAACATCACGATTGCATCAGGGTTGGTCTCGGCGACGGTCTCGATCTCGACGCCTCCTTCGGCGCTGAGCATCAGCAGGTGCTTCTTGGCACCACGGTCGAGCGTGAACGACGCGTAGTACTCCTTGGCGATGTCGCTCGCGTGCTCGACCCACACCCGCTTCACAACGTGGCCCTTGATGTCCATGCCGAGGATGTTGCCGGCGTGGAGGCGAACCTCGTCGGCGTTGTCGGCCAACTTGATGCCACCAGCTTTGCCGCGTCCACCCACCTGCACTTGCGCCTTCACCACCACCGGATAGCCGGCACCCTCGGCGGCAGCAACGGCCTCGTCGACGGTGTAGGCCACGTCGCCTGGTGACACCGCGATGTCGTAGCGGGCGAAGTATTGCTTGCCCTGGTACTCGAACAGATCCATTGCGGGTCCTTCCGTCGTGTCGATTCAGTCGTGTCGATCTAGTCGTGTGGCTTTATTCCGGCGCGGGTGCGTCGAGGTCGTCGCGAGCGTCGAGCGCTTGCTCGAGCCATGCGGCGATCGCTTTCAGCGATGCCCCCGGCCCGAAGATCTTGGCCACGCCCTGCTCGCCGAGCACTCGCGCATCGGCGTCGGGGATCACACCGCCGCCGAACACCATCACGTCGGCCAGGTCGCGCGCCCGCAACTCGGCCATCACCCGTGGGAACAACGTGAGGTGCGCGCCGCTCAGCAGCGACAGCCCGACGGCATCGACGTCTTCTTGCAGCGCGGTCTCGGCGATCTGTTCCGGGGTCTGGTGCAGGCCCGTGTAGATCACCTCGAACCCGTGGTCGCGCAGGGCTCTGGTGATGGTCTTGGCTCCACGATCGTGGCCGTCGAGTCCCGGCTTGGCGACGACGACTCTGTATGGGCGGTTCACGAATCGTTGACCCTATTCGCGCCATAGTCGTTGCGGCCAACCGGCGCGTTGGAGGCAGCGACCTCAGCGGCCAGACTGGCCGGGTGCTGGAACGCCTCCGCCCGACAACGCCACTTGGCCGTGCGGTGATCCCCGTGCTCGGCGGGCTCGCTTTCTTCGCGCTGTTGGGGGTCGCCACGTGGGGCATTGCCGCGGTGCTGTCGGGAAACCCGGAACGGATCAACGAACGCCTGGCCCCGCCGACGTTCGTCGTCGGCAACACCGAGTATCTCGCTGGGCTGATCGCCGACGATGGACCGCTGCTGTTCCAGGGGCTGATCGACGCGGACGCAGACCGCAGCCTCGTGCTCGATCACACGGGCGATGTCGTCGGCCGCGGCTGGCGTGTGCGCTACGCCTATCCGGCCGACCGTGATGCGAGCTGCATCGTCGAACAGGTCGAGCGCACCCGAGAGTTCACCGACTGCGAGGGCCGATCCCTCACCGTCGACGACCTGGCCCGCCCCGCCGACATCGTGCCGACAGTGGGCGCCTCCGTATCCATCGACCTCCGCGCCGCGAATGCGACGCCGGCCGCGACCGCCACAACTGCCGGAACGTGAAACGTCGCCAGTTCCTCGCGCTGTCGGGTGCCGTCGTTGGCGTGCCTGCGCTCTCCTCCGTGCTCGCGGCCTGCGGTAGTGACGGGCCCACCGCCACGCCGCCGGGCGAGCAGCGCAGCAACGTCACGCGCACCGTTCACGATCCCGGGCTTGCGACGAGCGCGGTCGATTCGGTGAACGGGTTCGGCACTGAGCTGTACCGGGCGATCGCAGCCGAGCGGCCCGGGCAGAACGTGGTGGTGTCACCAGCGAGCATCGCCATCGCGTTGACGATGACATCGGCCGGTGCCGGCAGCACCACGCTTGCCGAGATGCTGGCAACACTGGGCATCGACGATGCGGCCGCGATCCACGCATCCATGAACGCCCTTTCAGCTGCGCTCGATGCACGGTCCCACGACGACGTCACCGTGGCGATCGCCAATTCGCTGTGGGGTCACAGTGACCTCACCTTCCAACCTGCGTTCCTCGAGGTGCTGGCCGGCGAGTACGGCGCGGCGATGAACACGGTCGACTACGTGAGCGACACCGAAGGTGCCCGTGTTGCGATCAACGCGTGGGTGTCCGACTCCACGGAGGAGCGCATCCCCGAGCTCATCGACGAGGGTGTGCTCTCCAGCGACACGCGTCTGACGCTTGTCAACGCGGTGTACCTGAGGGCGCCGTGGCTCACCTCGTTCGACCCCGAGGCCACCGTGGACGGCCCGTTCACATTGCCCGACGGCGCGGTGGTCGAGGTGCCGATGATGACGGCGACCGGGCCGATGATGTTTGCAACGGGCGACGGCTGGCGGGTTGTCGAACTCCCCTACAGCGGCGGCGAGTTGGCCATGCTGATCTTCGTGCCCGAGGACGGCTTCCTCGACCAGTTCGAAGAGATCTTCCTCGTCACCGACGCAACGCAGTACCTGGAACCACGCGAGGTCACGTTGTCGCTGCCCCGCTTCGACATCGAATCCAATGTCGCGTTGGGCGACGTGCTCGTGGCGATGGGTATGGCCGAGGCGTTCACCGACAACGCCGATTTCAGTGCGATGACGGTCGACGAGACGTTGTACATCGCAGCCGTCGTTCATCAGGCGAACATCACCGTCGACGAAGCCGGCACCGAAGCGGCAGCGGCGACCGCGGTGGCAATGGCAGCCACATCGATGCCAGCTCCGCTCGAGCCAGTGACACTGGCGGTCGACCGCCCGTTCGTGTTCGCCCTGCGCGACCTGGCGACCGGAGCGATCCTGTTCCTCGGCCGGGTGGCCGACCCACGTAGCTGAAGCGCAGCTGCGGGGGCGCGGCAGTGTCAGCTCAGCGCAGGGCCATCGACGGCGGCAAGTTGGCAAGCAGGCGGTCGACGAAAACCTCGCTGTGCTCGTCGAGCTTGGCCCGGTTCAGCGCCACACCGCCGAGCACGTCGGCACCGCGCCCCATCACTGCGGTCGTGAGCTTGTCGAGGGTTTTGGCCGGGTTCAACGCGAACGTGCAGAACACCGCCGACTTCTTGCCGCGCATCATCGGCAACTTGCCGATCGCGCCGAGCCCGAACGGCCCTTGGCCGACCACGAACAGTCCGTGCGTCCACGTGCCGACCAACACGAAATCGGCATCTTGAATAGCGGCATGGTCGGGCTGGCGCACGCGGCTGAGGCCGGTGATCGTCCACCCCTCCTGCTGCAGCAGTGAGCCGATCCGCTCGCCGGCCTTCCACGTGTTCCCGGTGAGACTCTCGACGACGATGGCAGCCTTCATGGGCACGATTCAATCACGTCTCGATCGACGCTTGATGATCTTCGGGCCATCCCGCAACGACCGGATTGGCACTTCACTATGGTTGCGACCGTCACTATGGTGAGTAGATGGACTTCGAAGTTCGCCGGACTGATCTCAC
>JAYURF010000007.1:0-2490 GCA_043756365.1 Acidimicrobiales bacterium | reverse complement strand
TCAGTAGGCTCAAGGGGAACCACGCCCGCAGGCAACGCCGCCTTGAGCCGATCGCAGCCCTCCTCGAGATCCCCGATCGAACGGCGCAATTCGTAGTGCTCGGCGACGGAGTCATACGGACCGCTGGCCTCCGATTCGACCGCAGCCCACTGCGTGGCAGCGTCGTTGAGACCTTGATTTGAGCTCGGAACTCGATGTAGGTACTTCCCGATCGCGGTAGCAGCGGGGGTGATCTGCGACTGGTTCCCCAGTCTGATCACGTGTGCGTCGGGATGGGCCTTGTTCACCCGCTCGGTGACGACATCGATTGCGTGGTTGTTCTTGGACGCCAGCAGCACTCGTTCGCCGACGGCAAGCGCAGCGGCGACAGTGTTCGTGAGGACCTGAGATTTTCCGGTGCCGGGTGGGCCGGTCACGACGGTGAGAGGGCACCTGAGCGCAGCGGTGATCGCTTGTTCCTGTTCGAGATTGGAGGGCACAACGCTTGGCGTTACGCGAACAACCGGGTACGTCGTTGAGCCCGTCCCGCCCAGCATGATCCCCAGTGGCCCGCCCCGAAGCTCGGTGATCGGCCGCGCCTTGAGTTCCTCGAACTCAGTCACAAGGCGCCGGATCACTGCGGAGTACGCGGTCGTGAGCGCCAGAGCAACCATCGAGAACTGCACCCCCACACTGGTGTTGAGCACCTCCGGTTTCGATGGCGCTGGAGCGTGTGGAATCAGGTCCCATTCGACGAGCAGAGCAAGCAGCGCTTCAGCATGGTCTTGGTCGGTGACGCCCACCGCGCGCCCAGCGGATTGAATGAGCGTGTCGCGTTCGTCCTCCGTGAGCCCCGATCTGACGAGGAAATCGTCATCGATCTGAAGGGTTCCGGGCTGAAGAAGAAGGTGGCCATTAGTGACCTCCGCCTCCATCCTGAGGATCGGTGTCAGCTCGACACCGTTCGACCCTGCGGCGATGAACACGGGCCAACAAACGGCCAACTGCTCAGCCCTTCCAGCGACCTGACGTGCGACGAGCCAACGGCGCGACGCAGCATCGTTTCCGAGCTCGATTGGTTCAGCGCCGAACGGGGCACGATTCGTCGAAAGGGCGAGCAGCGCTCTGCTCGACAACGCCACGGGTCCGTCATTGCGCACCTCAGCTTCGAGGCACGACCGGTAGTAGCCGAACAGGCGATGCTCCATCGGCTGATCAACCGAGTCGAGCAGTGTCGTGGTGACGACTGAGACATCCCCCTTCGCCAAACCGCTACCCCGAATCGCAACACGGCTCCCGACGGATGGGGCGGCCGCTGCAATCCACCACACGCACCGGTACTGGTCACCCGTTTCGACGACGACATCACCGACGACGAACGCGCCGTTCTTCCCTATTTGAACTTTCGTACTGGTGACCACGCCTTCGATGGCAACCCACGCGCCGCTCGCGACATTTACCGCCATTGGGTGAACAGTAGCGAAGCAAGGTCAGCACATCAGGTCTGGTAGGTGGATCGCGAACCAATCAGTCACCAGGTTGCGCTCCGCGTCGGCAACGCAATCTCGACGAGCCGCCACCCTCGACAACGCCGACTTCATTGCGGCGCGGACGGAAACGTGCTGATTCGGTAAATCGAACAGGGCGGTCAGCATCGGCGAGACGTTCGGCGTCGAGTCGGTGGGCCGTAGCCACGATCTCGCGACGAAGCGTCGGGGGCACTCGATTCCAGTCCCGCACGACGCTGGCGTCGATCGCGTCGGCGCGTGCTTGCGGACTCATCCGATCCATCTCAGCAGCCGTCACGACCGTGCGCTGTCTGGTCACGACGAAAAGGTTAGCCGCCGTTCCCGCTGCCCGGGAGTACAACCGCACGGCGACGATCACGCATCGCGGCGAACTCGCGCGGCGGCAAGCCATTTCGTGGGAACCGGATCGCAGTGTTCCGAGGGCTACGGCCCTACCGCCGGGCTCAGCGTCACCCAGTCCGGCGACTCGACACCCTGGGATCAACCGCATCGCGTACTGCGGCGTGTGTTGCAATGTGATCATGCTCCAACGAGGCACACGGGTGGGACACCCGCCGGCTGCGGTCGACGCCGCCTTCGATGCCTTCTACCGGGCCGAGCTGCACTCATTGGTGGCGCTCGCGACCTCGTTGACCGGCGATGCGGGCCATGGCGCCGAACTCTCCCAGGAAGCACTCTTGCGCACCTATCGCTCGTGGGAAACTGTGAGCAGGCTTGATCGTCCGGGTGCGTGGACTCGTCGCGTGCTCATCAACCTCACGATCGACGCCCATCGTCGCACCCAGCGCGAGGAACGAGCCACGCGTCGGGTCGTCGGCTCACGAATGGCAGAGCCATCATCGGCGCCGGCCGAAGCGGCCAGCGAACAGTTCTGGTCGGCCGCTCGAGCCCTGCCCGACCGGCAGCGCCACACCGTCGCATTGCACTACATCGACGACCTGTCCGTGGCCGAGGTGGCGCGTGTGCTCGAGGTGACGGAGGG
>JAYURF010000006.1:0-2491 GCA_043756365.1 Acidimicrobiales bacterium | reverse complement strand
GCGCCATCCCGGCGGCGACAGTGTCACCCGGCAGCTTGGATTCGTCGTAGGCGCACATCAGCCAGAAGTCCTCACGGATGCCAAAGGTGTGGTTCAGGATCGCTTCGTGGATGTGGCACTCGCCACGTTGCGCGAGGCTGCGTGACGGCCAGATCGATTCGCCGAATCCCCGTACCGTGCGACCCTCGACGGCGTGCTCATCGACGAAGTCAAGCCACATCGACAGCAGGCGAGCCGGGTTGTCGGCGACATCGTCAACTTCGGCGAACACCACAGGCTGGGCGCTGACCTGACCGTTGTTGCGCAGCGCAGCCCGCAGCAGTCCGGTCTTGTCGGAGTCGATCATGACCAGCACGGCTTCTTTGGCGGCGACCGCTTCCCGCACGAACGCCACGGCCCGGTGGACGAACTCCTCAGTCGTCGAATGCAGCATCGCATCGTGGCGGAACATCTGCCCGCGTTCAAGGATCGTCGTCGTCAGGGGGTTCACAAGTCTCGTGTCATGCGTGTGCTGGCGGAGCAGAGCGCGATGCTCCTACCCGATTCGGCGGCGATCAAACATCACTTTGCAGCGGTGCAGCTCAGCGCATGCGGATGACGTTTCCGGTGATCATGCGGGCGTCGTCGCCGCACAGCCAGGTGATCACACGGGCGACTTCGCTGGGTTCGGCAACATGGAAGTGGTCGGTGCTGGTCGCCGCAAAATCACGGACCTCCTCGTTGACCCATCCCGAATCGGTGATCGGCGGGTGGATCATGTTTGCGGTCACGCCGCGGCGGCCGAGTTCGGTGGCTGCCGCCATGGTGTAGTTCTCCTGCGCCATCTTCGCTGCGCCGTAGGTGACCTCGCTGGGGAACCCATTCGGCCCACCCGAAGTGAGCCCGACGATGCGACCCCACTTGCCGTCGCGGCCGATGAGGCGGCGGGCGAACTCGGCGATCATCAGCGCGCTGGCCCGGGCATCGACACCGAACGTGCGGTCGAACAGTTCGGCGGTGACGCCCGGCGTGGCTCGCCCGACGGGGTCGGTACGTCCTGCATCGAAGGAGTCGCCCGACGCCCACCCGGTGGCGTTGTTGATCACGATGTCGACCGGTCCGAACTCGGTCTCCGCGAGGTCGAACAATCGAGCTGGTGTCGCAGTATCGAGGAGGTCGGCCTCCACCGCGAGAGCCGCGCCGCCAGCCGAACGGATTTGTTCGGCGACGGCCTCGCCATCGGTCATCCGGTTCTGCTGGTACGCCTCGGGTGTGGCCCCATCGGTTGCCACCCGCGAGCGCAGGAAGGTGACCACCACGGCGACGCCCTGAGCGGCGAGCGCCTCGGCCGTTGCCGCGCCGATGCCATGATTGGCGCCGGTGACGATCGCTACACGGCGGGCGCGGTCACTCATACGAGCGGAAGACCACCTCGGCCACGCAGCTCGGCTTCGCTGCGCCCTCGCATTCGAACGAGAACGCGTACGTGCTCTGGATGCCACCGGCGATGTCGTCGACGCCGACCAGCGTCACCCCGAGGCGCAGGTTGGCCCCCACCGGAACCGGCGACATGAACCGCACCTTGTTGGCGCCGTAGTTCACGCCCATCCTGAAACCTGTGGTGGCAAACACCTGCGGCATCAGTACCGGCCCGAGTGAGAGGGTGAGGTAACCGTGAGCGATCGGCCCACCGAAGGGGCTCTCGGCCTTGGCCCGCTCAACATCGATGTGGATCCACTGGTGATCTCCGGTCGCCTCGGCGAACTGGTTGACCCGTTCCTGGGTGATCTCCATGTAGTCGCTGTAGCCGAGGTGCTCGCCGATGAGCGCCTTCAACTCGGTACTTCCATTGATGATTCGTGCTGCCATGTCCCCAGCTTGCCAGGTCCGCGTCTGCACGCGGATGACCGGAGGCATACGGTGAGACCATGTCCAGATCCCGCCGCAGTCCCGCCGAGCGGTTGGTGCACGCCGCCACGTTTCCGCTCCGTGTCACCGCTGCCTCAGCCCGCCTGCTACGCAGTGTCCTCATGGCCGATTTTCTCAGTGCGTATGCCGTCACCCAGTCCGACAAGTTGGCGATGATCGACGACCGTCCCGACGGCACGCTGATCACGTACACCTTCGGCGAGCTCAATGCTGCGTCGAATCGCCTTGCCAACGTGCTGCTCGCCCTTGGGGCGCGCCCTGGCGAGTCGAAGGTGGTGTGGTGCGGGCAGAACTCGACCGGCTTGGTGCTGATGATCAACGCAGCTCGCAAACTGGGTATCACTGCGGTTCCGCTCAACTACCGCCTCAGCGACGATGAAGCGGCCTACGTCACCGATCACAGCGACGCGACGATCGTGTACGTCGATGTCGAGTTCGCGGCAATGTTCGAGCGGGTCCGCACCGAGGTGCCGCAGGTGGAGCACCTGCTCGTGTTCGATGCGGCGAACGGGCAGGTGCCGGCGGGGATGGTCGACGTCGATGCGCTTGTTGCCGATTCGTCGGCGAAGGAACCGGAGATCCC
>JAYURF010000005.1:0-2493 GCA_043756365.1 Acidimicrobiales bacterium | reverse complement strand
GTGCCGCCGCATCGGCCATCGCCACCATCGAACAGGCCTGCGCAATGCGCACGCTGGCTACCTTCGACAGCGACACGTTCATCGACTACCGGGCCCGCAGGCCGACGATGGTGCTGCGCGAGGGTGTCAACGAGAAGCTGATCTGGTCGGAGATCGAACTGAAGGTCGGGGCCGACGCGAACGGCCGCGATGTGGTCGTGCTGACCGGGCCGGAGCCGGATTCATCCTGGCGGCGATTTGCCGAAGCAGTGTCTGGGCTGGCCGTCGAGCTTGGTGTCACGAAGGCGGTGGTTCTCGGGGCGTACCCGTTCGCCTCGCCGCACACCAGACCGCCGCGCCTGTCGAGCAGCTCGCCATCCGCCGAGCTCATCGCCTCGGTGCCGTTCCTCAAAAACAGCGTCGACGTACCGGCCGGGATGGGTGCCGTCTTGGAACACGCGCTCGTCGGAAAAGGTGTTCCGGCGCTGGGCATCTGGGCGCAGGTTCCGCACTACCTCGGCTCGATGACCTATCCCGGCGCCAGCGTTGCATTGATCAACGGGCTCGCTGAGGTGACAGGGATCGTGGTCGACACCACCGTGTTGCGCACCGAGGCGACGATTCAGCGAGAGCGCGTCGACCAGTTGGTCGCGGCCAACAGCGATCACCAGACGATGATCACCCAGCTCGAGATCCTGTACGACCAGGTGGATCCGCAGACCCTCGGCCTGGCAGGCGAACTGGGCGATCCTGGGTCCCGCACGGACGCCGGACCGATGTCGGGCGAGACGATCCCGAGCGTCGACGAGCTCGCCGCCGAGTTCGAACGCTTCCTACGCGACCAAACCGACTGACATTCCCGATTGCCCGCAGGCCAAATCTCACCCTTGGGCCAGCTCGAAGCGCGGCAGCGAGGCACACACGTCGGCGGCGAGTTCGATGAACCGGTTGGCCGCCGGGACGAGCGTGCGGCCCTTGCGGCGGGCAATGGTGAGCAGGCGCGGCGGGATCGGTGGATCGAGAGCTGCGATGACGACGCCGTCGTCGTGGATGTCGACGGCCAGCATCGCCAGCACGGCCCGGCCCATCCCGGCGCGAACCATTGCCTGCACGGCGGAGTTGTCGTTCGATCGGAACACGTAGTCGGGCTCAACGCCTTCGCGACGCAGGCAGTCGTCGATCATCGCCTGGCATTGACAGGGTGACTGGCCGATCATCGCCATTCCGTGCAGGCTCGCCGTCTGGACGACCGGGCCTGCGCCACCGACGGGGGCGAGGAGCACGAACGGGTCGATGAGCAGGTCGACCGTTTCGATGCCATCGTGGTCGGGGCGGCCCACGAGGAAGCTGAGGTCGAGCTCGCCGGACAGCAGCTTGGCGATCATCTCGTCGTTCTCGTCCGACTCGACGCAGCGCACTGCGAGCCCGGGACGTTCGTGACGCAGCCGGCCCAACACCGCTGGCAACACGTTGACGGAAACGCTCTGGAACGAGCCGACCACGAGCCGGCCGACCTCGCCGGCGCGCAGCGAGCGCAAGCCGTCATCGGCCTCGCGCAGCCGGTCGAGGACCGCTTCGGCGTGGCCCAACAACAGCGCCCCGATCGGCGTCAGCTCCACCCGACGGGGTCCGCCCGGACGGTCGAAAACACGGTCGCCGACCGCCCGCTCGAGTCCGGCGATCTGTTGGCTGATGGCGGATTGGGTGAAGCCAAGCCGCTCGGCCGCTCGGGCGAACGAGCCCTCGGCGGCAACTGCGTGCAGCGCTCGGAGCTGGCGGATCTCGACGTCATGCAACATGCCGCCAGCATAAGCGGATCTGATGTTCATGACAACAGATCATCGCTATACATGATGTCTCGACGGCCGTATCGTCGAAGCATGACCTCGACAACGACGACGACCACAGGACAGGACCACTACCTCGACGACCTCGCCCATCTCATCGCCCGCGACGGCATCGGCGGGTTCGAGTCCGACGTCGCCCGTTTTGTTGTCCGACTGCGCAGCACCGGGCACGGCGGCACGATCACCGACGTACTCGCCGACCGCGATGCATCGTCGGCTGCCCGCGAGCGAGCCTTCGGCATGCTCGTCGGTCGGCTCACGGTCGTCCCCGCGCGCCACACCCGACCGGCGCACGCCGCTGCGTAACCAGGCGGCAGCTGCGACCACATCGGCTCCTCGCCGCCCGCTGCCGGCCCTTCGATACCCTCCTCGGCGTGCTGACCGTGTTCCTCACTCACCAGCCAGACGACGTCGCGGCCTACTACGCGCGGGCGTTGCCGGAGCTCGACGCGATTGCCGATGTGCGGGTCAACCCGCTCGAACGTGATCTCACCACTGCGGAGCTGATCGCAGCTGCGTCCGGCTGCGATGTGATCATCGCCCACCGGTCCACACCCGGGGAGGCGGCGCTGTTCACCGAGTTGCCGGGCCTGATCGCCATCTTGCGCTGCGCGGTCGACATCACCACCATCGACGTCGAAGCCGCGATTACCGCTGGCGTGCTGGT
>JAYURF010000004.1:0-21529 GCA_043756365.1 Acidimicrobiales bacterium | reverse complement strand
TTTGGTTGACGAGCTCGTTGATCCCGGCTGCGGTGTCGGTTGCCGACAGCCCCAGCGGACCGGCGACCGATTGCAGCGCTGCGGTGCAGGCATCGGCGTCAAGTGCCATGTCGCCGCCGAGGAAGAACGACGCATCGAGCAGACCAAGGGCGAGGTCAGCATCGGTGACGGCGGGCTTGGTTCCGCCGCGCCCGTAGCACGCAGGACCGGGATCGGCGCCCGCAGATTCGGGGCCGACCTTCAACAGACCGAGCTCGTCGACGCGCGCCTGGCTGCCACCGCCGGCACCGATCTCGACCAGGTCGACCGACGGCACCGACACTGGGAAGCCCGAGCCCTTCTTGAACCGGTAGATGCGGGCGACTTCGAACGTGTTCGTCAGCTCGGGCTCGCCGTCGACGATCAAGCAGGATTTCGCGGTCGTACCACCCATGTCGAAGCACAACAGCCGGTCCTCGCCGAAGCGGCGCGCGTACCAACTTCCGGCCAGGGCGCCAGCCGCTGGGCCGGACTCGACCAGGCGAATCGGTGCCCGCGCAGCGTCGTCGGCCGACACCACACCCCCGTTGGACAGCATCATCAGCACCGACCCGCCAAAGCCCTCGCTGGCCAACCACTTCTGCAACTCGTCGAGGTACGGGCCGATCACCGGCATCGTCGCCGCGTTGCACGCAGTGGTGATCATTCGCGGGTACTCGCGGATCTGCGGCGAGATCTCAGCCGAGATGCACACCGGCACGCCCAGCTCGCGGCGGAGGTGATCGGAGATGACCCGCTCGTTACCCGGGTTCGCGTATGAGTTGATCAGGCACACGCCAACCGCTTCGACGTCGGCGGCACGTAGCTGCTCGGTGATCGCTGCGAGATCGTCGTGGCTCGGCGCCTGGGCGATGACACCCTGCGGGTCGGTACGTTCGGCGATCTCGACCACACGGTCACGCGGCACCGGCGGTGCCGGGAACTCGATCTGCAGGTCGTACATGTCATAGCGATGTTCGTTGCGGATCAGCAGGGTGTCACCGAAACCGGAGGTGGTGACCACCCCAGCACGACCGATCTTGCCTTCGATCAAGGCGTTGGTGATCAACGTCGTCGCGTGCACGATCGGCGCGGTGATCTCGGCCGGGCTCACGCCGGCCTTGGTCAGCAGCGAACGCACGCCGGTGCGCACACCGTCGAGCGGCGCGGCGGGGGTCGTCAACGTCTTGTCAACCACGACGCGCCCTGAAGCAGCGTCGAGCAGCACAACATCGGTGAACGTGCCACCGATGTCGACCGCAAGCCGCCAGTCGGCACTCATGACCCACCGCCCTGCATCGGCATCACCGTGCGCGGCGGCGAGAACACGTCGAGGATCCATACCTCGTTCAGCTCGTCGTCGCCGATGAACACGCTGTCACCGTGCCACACAGCGGGCTCGGCGAGGTACAGGTCGCCTGCGTTCAGCACCCGACGCGTGTCATCTTCGGGCTCGCCGATGCGAAAGTCGAGCGTGCCGCGCATGATGATGCCGAGCTGCTCGTTGATGTCGTGCTTGTGGAGGAACGAGCCATCGGCGCCACCTGCGATCCGCCAGAACCACAGCTCCAGATGATCGCCAACAATCACCCGGCGACGAAAGCCGGGGCGATCGGTCTCTTCGAACAACTCGTCGTCGAAGAAGTAGAGGTAGCGCGGATCGGTGCTCACAACAGACGCTCCACCATCCGCCGCTCGACGTCGTCGAGATGAGCGACCACCGCCGCAACTGCTTTGCGGGTGTGACCCCTGACAACTGCGTCGGCGATCGCGCGATGGGCAACGGTCGACGAATCAATGATCTCGATCACCTCGCTACGGTTGACTTCGGCGTAGAGCAACGACGCGAACTCGCCGGAACCGAACAGGGCGGCAAGCGCCTTGGCGTGCACCTCGTTGAGCAGAGCGTTTCCACATGCCCGGGCGAGCGCGGCATGGAACTGCCGATCGATCTCCCGAAAGGTCTCGAGGTCGCGGGTGGTACGCGACGCGAGGGAAGAGATCTGTTCACGTTCGTCATCGGTGGCCCGGCGCGCCGCCATCTCCACGATTGCCGGTTCGATCACCTGACGAACCTCGAACAGTTGACTGACCAGCGCCTTGCGATCATCGCCGGTGAAGTTGACCTCGGGCAAGTGCTCGGCGACGACCGATCGGTTGCCCCGCCGTTCGAGGTAACCGGCGATGACGAGGCCCTGGATCGCCTCGCGAACGGAGGTGCGGGCAACACCGAACTCCTGACAGAGAAGCCGCTCGGCTGGAAGCGGCGTGCCGGGCGCGAGCTGTCCGCTGTGGATCGCATCCGCCAGACGTTGACGAATTTCGGCCGACACCGTTCGGCGGGTGACCGGATCGAAGCTCGTCGCACTCATCGAACGCCCACCGCTTGGTCGATTTTGGTGATCGGCATGTCGAGACCCCTCTCGCCGTCGTCGACCGACGCGTATGCACCGATCTTGGACTGATGGTCTGACCATAGTCGGCCATCCGATCCCGGACAAGCACGCGTACGATGGGCGGCGTTCGACGCGACAGGAGCGACCAATGCCGACGGGTTCCACGAGCACCGAGATCAACCGACCACCCGATGAGGTGTGGGCGGCCATCGCCGATGTCACCCGCATCGGCCAGTGGAGTCCCGAGTGTGTCGCCGCGCGCTGGGTCGGCGGTGCCACCGGACCCACGGTGGGTGCATGCTTCGAAGGGGACAATGCGGTCAAAGTCGCAGGGCGCACGGTGAAGAAGTGGACGACCACGTCCGAGGTCACCGGCGCCGAGCCCGGAAAGCGTTTCGAGTTTGTGGCCGAGGAATCCACGACCTGGCGCTACGACCTTGAACGATCGCCGACCGGGACCAAGGTCACCGAATCATTCGAGTACGAACCGTCGAAGGGCTTTCAGAAGTTCGTTTACGAAACGCTGCTGCATCGATCGGCGAGCATGACCACGGGGATGCAGCGAACGCTCACCCGGCTGAAAGCATCCCTTGAATCCAGTGCTGCCGGCGGGTCCGAACCAGCGGGCTCATGACGGGCCGGTCCGTGGAGCGCGCAGTGTGCCGGAGACGTTTACGCTGATTTAGTTTCTGTTTGACTATCGTACGGATGGTGCGTCGAACAGTCCGCCTGCTCATCTCTGCTGGGGCGCTGACGAGCTTGCTCGGCGTTTCATGCGGTGCGGATGATCCCGGGTCGCCGACGGTGTCGGGGGCGGTGACAGTGTTCGCAGCTGCGTCGCTGACGGCGGCGTTCACCGACATCGGCGACGCGTTCATGGTCGACAGACCTGGCCCAACGGTGACGTTCAACTTTGCAGCATCGTCGGAGCTCGCTGCCCAGATCGGCCAGGGTGCCCCAGCGGACGTCTTCGCCTCGGCCGACCTGAACAACATGTCCAAGCTGACCGATGCCGGCAGCACTGCGACCGAACCAGTGGTGTTCGCGACCAACCTGGCCGAGATCATCGTCGAGCCGGGCAACCCACTGGGGATCACCGGTGTCGCCGACCTGGCGAACGAGGAACTGGTCGTGGTGCTGTGCGCTCCCGAGGTGCCGTGCGGCGCGTACGCCGCGCGGATCCTCGAGAATGCTGGGGTGACGGTGGCACCGAAGTCGTTGGAGGAGAACGTCAAGGCGGTCGTGGCGAAAGTGATGTTGGGTGAGGCCGACGCCGGGATCGTGTACGCAACCGATGTGATCGCGGCCGGGGCCGATGCTGCGGGCGTGATGATCCCGGCAGGGATCAACGTGGCGGCTGAGTATCCGATCACGGTCACCAAGGATGCCCCGAACCGAGAGGGTGCGCAGGCCTTCGTCGATTTCGTTGCCAGCGACCGGGGCCAGCAGATCCTCGCTTCGTACGGCTTCCTCGCACCGTGAGCCCTTCGCGCACCAGACGCCGCAGGTCCCGCACCAGGCGCAGGGGAACCGGTTTGCCCGTCCCGGTGTTGGCTCTCGCGGTGGTGGCGGTGGCGTTCTTTGCGCTGCCGCTGATTGGGTTGCTGTGGCGGGCACCATGGTCGAACGCATGGCGGTACCTCTTTGACGACGACGCGCTCACCGCACTTCGGCTGTCGATGATCTGCTCGCTGTGGGCAACCGGGTTGTCGATCGTGTTCGGAGTTCCGTTGGCCTGGCTGTTGGCACGAGTCGAGTTCCCCGGTCGCGGGGTGGTGCGAGCGTTGTGCACGCTGTCGATGGTGCTGCCCCCCGTGGTGGGAGGTGTGGCGCTGTTCTTCGCCCTCGGCCGCCGCGGAGTCGTCGGCCAGTACCTCGACCGCTGGTTCGGCGTCACGCTGCCATTCACGACTGCCGGTGTCGTGATTGCTCAGACCTTCGTCGCAATGCCGTTCCTCGTGATCACCGTCGAAGCCTCGCTACGACAGCTCGACTTGCGGTTCGAAGATGCTTCGCGCACGCTTGGGGCGTCGCGCTGGTACACGTTCCGGCGGGTGACGATGCCCGCGATCCGTCCGGCGCTCGCCGCCGGAGCGGTGCTTGCCTGGGCACGCGCGCTCGGCGAGTTCGGCGCGACGATCACGTTCGCCGGCAACTTTCCCGGCACCACCCAGACGATGCCGCTCGCCGTCTACTTGGCGCTGGAGACCAACCCGGAAGCGGCGATCGTTCTCGCCCTGGTCTTGATCGCGATTTCGTTCGCCGTGTTGGTCGGGCTGCGCGACAGGTGGTTTGGGTGGACCGACCAACACGGCGTGACGGTGACGGCGTGACGGTGGCGACGTGACGGTGGCGACGTGACGCTGTCGGCTCACGTTGCGCTGCGGCTGGGCACGCTCGACCTGATCGCCGATCTCGACGTGCAGCCCGGCGAGATGGTGGCGTTGCTCGGTCCGAACGGGGCCGGCAAGAGCACGCTGCTGCGCTGCCTCGCGGGCCTCGCACCGATCGATTCCGGCAGGATTGCCATCGACGATCTCGTGGTCGACGAACCGTCGACCGAAGTGTTCGTGGAACCCGAGAATCGGCCGATCGGGTTCGTGTTCCAGAACTATTTGTTGTTCGAACACATGAGCTTGCTCGAAAACGTCGCCTACGGACTGCGCGCCCGAGGGACCCTGAAGGCCGATGCGCGCCGGACCGCCCGGGAGTGGATCGAACGGGTCGGGCTCACCGAGTACACCAACCAGCGTCCGAGCTCGCTGTCGGGGGGCCAGGCTCAGCGCGCCGCGCTTGCCCGGGCCTTGGCGACGAATCCGCGGTTACTGCTCCTCGATGAGCCGCTCGCCGCGCTTGACGCCGGCACCCGGTCCAGCGTGCGCCGCGACCTGCGCCGGCATCTCGCAACCTTCGATGGGATGCGAGTCCTCGTCACCCACGATCCGGTGGACGCCTACGCGTTGGCCGACCGGGTGGCCATCCTCGACGCGGGTCGCGTCGTGCAGGTCGGCTCGCTCGCGGACGTCACCGCTCATCCACGGTCTCGCTATGTTGCCGATCTCGTCGGAGTCAACCTCGTCACCGGCACGGTCAGCGACGGCGTTCTCACCACCGCCACCGGAGCTCGCGTCGTGATCGCCGATGCGCTCCCGGGACCCTCGTTTGCGATGATTCGGCCGCCGTCGATCGCTCTGGTGCGCAACCAGTTGCCCGGCTCGAGCGCGCGTAACGTCTGGAGCGGGACGATCACCGACATCGACCGCCTCGGCGACCGCGTCAGGGTCGGCATCGCCGGTCAACTGCCGCTCACCGCCGAGGTGACCGGCGCCGCGCTCGACGCCTTGACCCTCCGCCCCGGAGACGAGGTCCACGCATCCGTCAAAGCCACCGACATCGAGGTGTACCCGGCGTGACGATGTCCGGGCCGGATTCGGGGAGGTGCGACGATGATGAGCGTGGGACGAACGAGCGAACAACAACTGCTGCTCGGTGAATGGGCCTGCCTCGGCATCATGTACCCGACCCCAACCCACGGGTTCGCGATCGCCGCACGACTCAAGCCGACGGGGGACGTCGGCCGCGTGTGGTCGCTGTCGAGGGCGCTCACCTATCGCTCGCTCGAACAACTCGCCATCCGGGGCCACATTCACCCCGTCGGCGAAGAACCCGGCATCGCCGGCGGCAACCGAACCATCCTCGCCCCCACTCGCTCGGGGCGCGCCCAGCTACGCAAGTGGCTCGCGACGCCCGTCGTCCACCTGCGCGACCTGCGCAGCGAACTCCTGCTCAAGCTGATCATCGCCGACCTCTGCGCGGTCGACATCACCAGAATGCTCGACCTGCAACACGCTCACATCACCCAGTTGGCAGAATCGATCACCGACCAGATCAAAACCGGACCACGCGATGTCGTCGCATTGTGGCGCAGCGAATCGTCGAAGGCCGCGCTTCGCTTTCTCGACGGGGTCACGGGTGTGTAGGTTTTCAACGGATTCTTGCGTTCTTCGGGGGAAGGACCTGCCGCTCGGATCCCACGGATGCACGCGGATCGTCGGCACGGCGGCGTGGGGACAAAAGGAGGAACGTCGTGACTGCTCAGGATGCGAGTACGCGGGAGCACATCTTCATCGGCCACGCCTACGACGAGCGCCAGGTCGATCTTGGCGAGATCCGGATGAACTACGCCACCGCGGGCGACGCCAGCGGTCCGGCGTTGTTGCTGATCCCCGGCCAGACCGAGTCGTGGTGGGGCTACGAGCAGGCAATGCCGCTGCTGTCTGACCATTTCCAGGTGTTCGCCGTAGATCTCCGCGGCCAGGGCCGATCGAGCTGGACTCCGGGGCGGTACACCCTCGACAACTTTGGCAACGATCTCGTGCGGTTCATCGACATGGTGATCGGCCGCCCGACGTACGTGAGCGGGTTGTCCTCGGGTGGAGTGCTGTCGGCGTGGTTGTCGGCCTACGCCAAGCCCGGCCAGGTGATCGCCGCCGCGTGCGAAGATCCGCCGCTCTTTTCCTCCGAGGCGAACCCGGCATACGGCCAGTCGATCCGCCAAAGCCTTGGCCCGGTATTCGCGATGTTCAACAAGTGGCTCGGCAATCAATGGTCGATCAGCAACTGGGCCGGGATGCAGGCGGCGGCCGCGACCGAGGTCCCAGGATGGGCGTCTGCGGTCATCCCCCTCCCCGACGAGGTCCCGCAAAACATGCGTGAATACGACCCCGAGTGGGGGCGGGCGTTCTGGACCGGAACGGCGGCCGCGAGCTGCGACCACGCCACCATGCTGGCCTCGGTGAAGGTGCCGGTGCTCCTCACCCACCACTTCCACATGATCGAGCCCGGCACCGGATACCTGATGGGAGCGCTCGCCGACCTCGCCGCTGACAAGGCCAAGGAACTCATCGAAGCTGCCGGTCAACCGGTCGACTACCAGTCGTTCCCGGCGATGGGCCACTTCATGCACACGATCGATCCGCCGTTGTTCGCCGCAACGATCATCGACTGGGTCGCGCGACTGAGCTGACGTTTGCAGTCACAGCAACGCCGAACGCCCGGCGGCGGCGTTGACAATCCGCACAGCCGCGTCACGGTCGATCGCGGGAAGTTCGCAGCGCCAGACGACGTGCTGATCGGGCCGGACGAGCAGCATCGTCGCCCCATACAGCTCGCTCACGTCACCGGTTCGGCACCCGAACGAAACGAGGTCGATCACCTGGAGCGGCAGGCCGGCGTGCGCTGCCGCGTCGGCGATGCCTGCCGGAGACGCCGCCGGGTCGACGACGAGCAGTGTGAACTCTGGCCCGAGGACGTCGTAGATCGACCGCCCATCCGGCAGCCACAGGTGCGGCAACCGGGCACCGGGTCGGGCCGACGGCGTGTACGTCGACGTTTCCATCACTGGTTCGGGTGAGCCGTCGGTGACGGTGAGGGCCGACCGACCGTAGTGGTATCCGAGCACCAGGCCGAGGCTGTGAAACTCGGCGTGCTTGGTCACTTGGATAGAAGCCGCAACCTCCGCCCGACGCATGTCGCCTTCGGCGCCGTCGACAGCGAGCAGCGGATCGGCGAAGTTGGTCGACAACTTGCTCATGTTCTGCGATGCAAGGTCGATCGTTTGCTGTGCGATCGGCTTGCGTTCGGCCTCGTAGCTGTCCAGCAGCTCGGCGCCTCCCCAACCATGAACGACGGCCGCCAACTTCCAACCGATGTTCACCGCGTCGCCGACCGCGGTGTTGAATCCGTGGCCACCCCAGGGCGGGTTCAGATGTGCGGCATCCCCCACGAGGAAGACGCGACCGACGCGGTACGTGTTGGCGTTCAGCATCCGTGCTGTCCACGGATCAGTCGAGACCACTTCGATGGTCACGTCCTCGGCACCCGCTCCGATCAAGGCCCGTATCAGCCGCACCGGATCGGCGTTGCCGATCTCCGCGGTGACACCCATTGCCATCGCCCACCACATGTCGTCGAGGTTCATTCGACCGACCAGACCAGGCACCGCCGGGTCGAGCACCCAGTGATGGATCGCCGGCTTGTGTGGCACCAGCGCAGCAAGCCCTGGGGCGCGGAACACCATGCTGAAGTTCGGCTTGGCATCCGTGGTGCCCTCGAAGAAGGCGCCAGTCGCGTGCCGCGTGATGCTGGCCGCTCCGTCGCAACCCAACACGAAGTCGGCGTCGATCCGGTGCACCACACCGTCCCCATCCACAGCCGCCACGGTCACCCGATCGTCGCTCTGATCCAGTCCGACAAGTGACCACCCAGCGGCGAAGGTCACCGTCGGGTACCCGGCCAGCGCCTCACGCAACACCGCCTCGACGAGCGGCTGCGGAACCTGCTGCCCGGCCTCGGCATATTCGTTGCACCGCTCGGGCGTCAGACCCAGGCACCCGTGAAATCGGGTGATCTCACGACCCAACACCGAGGTCGCGAACATCGTGTCCTGCGACCAGGCAACCGGCAGCGGGGCCACCGCACGCAACCGGTCTGCCAGACCCCACCGACGCAGGTGCTCCATCGTCCGCACACTCGTGGTCTTGGCTCGCGGCCGATCCACCGACACCGCCCCGCGAGGCTCCAACACGAGCACCGCAATTCCCCGCGAACCAAGTTCGATCGCCGCGGCCAGGCCAGCAGGCCCGCCCCCAGCCACCACAACCTGCGTGCGATCCGGTTCCCTCATGGACGACCCCTTCACCCCTCGGCGCGCTGGCCAGCAAGTGTACGCAGCGCCAAATTTCCGGGGCAGGCGCGGGCGAGAGATACGCATGACGACGTACGGATGGCGCGTCCGCGCCCGCTGCTAGCACCAGCGTCACCCCTCGACCGCCATCGAACCGATCCAGTGTGGTGGCGCGTGGAACAATGCGTGTCCACGTGCGCAGCCAACGATCCGAACCGCGGATCAAGCGGACCGCGCAGTCGCCGTCGCTGGAGGCCTCCGATGCAGTTCTCGTTGCTCAACGCAGTGCGAAATCACCCCGACGCGGCATATGCCTTGCGCGACGTCTATGCCGATTACATCAGCGACGCCGTGCTGGCCGAGGAGCTCGGGTTCGTCCGCTCATGGTATGGCGAGCACCACTTCCGCGAGTGTCAGTGGTCGGGCTCGCCGATTCAGGTGTGCACAGCCGTGGCCGCCCGTACGTCGACGCTGCGCGTCGGTACCGCGGTATCGCTGATGCCGTTCCACGACCCGCGTCGCCTCGCCGAGGACGTCGCAACCTGCGACATCCTCTCGGGCGGCCGGTTCGACTTTGGGATCGGGCCAGGCTCGCAATGGGAGGAGTTCGTCACCTTCGGCGTCAACCCGGGTGAGATGGTCGGGCGAACCTGGGAGTCGTTCGATTGGATCATGCGGGCCTTCGCCGAGAACGGCGAGTTCAGCCACGCCGGCCGTTACTACGACATCGCCGACATGACGTTCACCACCAAGCCGGTGCAGGTGCCCGTGCCCACTTGGTACGGCGGGATGGGACCGCAGAATCAGAAACGAGCGGCCGAGCGGGGGATGGGCTTCATCGGGCCGTTCAACCCCGGCTACGACGCCCAACTCGCCGCCGCCGGACACCACCCCGCTGATTACCCGGTGGCCTCCATGCAGATGGTGTGTGTTGCCGATTCGGCTGATGAAGGGTGGGCGATCGCCGGGCCGGCCTTGGAGTACTTCGTCAACTTCTACGAGCAACGCAAGGATCTCCAGGGCGTGCCTGCCGACCCGGCGAAACGGATCACGGCCGACATGATCCGCGCCGGCAACGCAGGATTCTGGAGTGCCGCCGTCGGTACGCCCGACGATGTGACTGCGGCGCTCACCCCGTTCGTCACCGGTGCGCTCGGACGGATCACCGAGCTCGCCGTTGCGTTCCGCCACGCCGGGATGCGCACCCCCGAGACTCATCGCTCGATGCGGAGGTTCGCCGAGCACGTCATGCCGGCACTTCGCGAGCTGTCCGTCGCCTGACGATCACGTGTCGGGCGCGGGCGCGTACAGCGGGCGGACCGGGCGGGCGTTCAGCGCCAGGCGTCGACGGAGACGGAGCGGTGGAGTTGGAGCTTCCAGGCCTGAACGCTGGATGAGACATCGCTGCCGACGACGACAACACGAATGCTGCCGGGTGGGTAGGCCGGCACGATGTCGTCGTCGGGCCGGGTGAGGTAATCGGCTGGCCATGTCGCCGACATCGCAGGTCCGACGCCGCGGATGTCGTTACGCATCATCGGGAAGAAGCCGCTGGCACGGAAATCGCCAAGGCGGATGGTGGCGCGTTGGTGGAGCCGGTCGGCAACGGCCTGCTTGGAGTAACCCTGCTCGGCAAGCTGGCGGGCCCGTTTTTCGGAGATGAGCACCATCGCCCCGCCCTGGGGGAGCTCGAAGCCCTGCAGGGTGGCTGCGACGTCGTCGAGATCGCCGTAGTAGAAGTTGCCGCTGTGCGCCCAGCCGCCGAGCAGGATCGACACCACACTCTCGTCCGCGCCGTAGCCGAGGTCGACATGGAACGGATCCCACGGGCTGCCGGACTCATGCTCGGCGAATGCCAATGCGTACGACACGGCGTTGCCTTGCGTCGGGGTGACGTTCACGCCGAGGCGTGCCCCGCCGAGCGTGCGGAACATCAAGCTGATGGTACGGCCAATGGTCGCGTTGGCCCGGTTGCCCGGTCCGAGCGCGTTCAATCCTCCGGTCATACCGATCGAGCGGGTGATCGGGCCGCTGACCAGTTGGCCGAACGCGAACGAGTTGACCGAGCGGGTCATCGATTCGAACTGCGCGTCGCCGAACACCGACGCGGCGGCGAGGATGACCGGGAGGTAATCCTGGCGAGCCCCGGCCATCACGGCGTTGATCGCCACCATCTCGACCGTGATCCGCCGCCCCTCCGGTCGGAAGGTTTCGGTGACGACGTGATGCGCCGGGTGGCTGGTGCCGGCGAGCATGGCAGCGACGTTCGCCTCGGTCGGCGGGATGATCGGGAGGCCGTCGGTCCACTCCCGGGTGTGGAACAGGTCATTGATCTCGCCCAACGTCCCGCCCCCGGCGACGCGCACACGAGCCGGTGGCAGGCGCACTCCGGTGAGCTGCTCGACAGGCGTCGTGGCACTGGTGAGATCGTCGATGACGAGGTCGACAGCACGGCGAGTTTCGTCGGTGCCCCGCGGCGGGTTGCCGATCGGCCACACCCGCACGGGCGCGCCGACCGTGGTGACGGAGTGCAGCGCCGAGCGGGCCAGCGCGTCGAAGTGAACGACCGGGCACGCCACCCCACGGCGTTCCAGTTCGCTGGCAAGCACCACCGCGAGGTGGACCATCGTGGCAGCGGGGCCGGAAACGGCGACCGCGATGTCGAAGCCGGCGGCGAGCCGGTCGATCTCGGCGAGGTCGGTCATCATGAAGTTCTGACGCATGTAGTGCGTTACCTGCGCCGTGGGGCACCGGCGCTGGATCCCGGCGTGCAGCGCCTCGATGATCGGTTCGAGTCCCGAGCCGGGCGGCATCGTCTGGATGAGGGCGATTCGAACGCCGTCCAGGCTGGCCGGCCGGGCGGTTAGGGCGATCCGTTCGACGGCCGGTTCGTCGCTGCACGGATCGAGCGCTTCGTACGACGGCGATGCCGCAGCCGTGGCGTGGGTTTCTGGTTCAAGCGGCATCCGTTGACCTCTCCTACATCGGCGACACCCGATGTTAGACCGCTGCCAAACGACGTCTTGCAGTTCTGGGTGGCATCAGTGAAAAGTGTCGTCTATAGTCATGGGCAGGCGCATCGGGGAGGCAGCGTGAAGATCGAGTTCTATCAAACGATGATCTACAACGGAGCGGACCACGGCGATTCGTGGCCGGCCCCGCCGCGATTGTCACTCGGCGAGTTCACCCACTCCACGATGGACAACGCCCTCGATCAGTGCGGCGCCGCTCACGATGCCGGGTTCGACTCGCTGAACTTCGCCGAGCACCACTACTCGCCCAAGCAGCTCACCCCGAACCCGGTCGTGTACGCCGCGGTCTGTGGGCGCCGGTACCCGGGGGCCAACATCGGGGTGTTCGGCACGGACCTGCCGTTGAACAACCCTGTCCGCATCGCCGAGGAATACTCGATGCTCGACAACATGCTCGGCGGCACCCGCTTGCGGTTCGGTCTGCTGCGCGGCACCCCGAACGAGTACCTCACCTACGGCTCGAACCCATGGGAGTCGCGCGAGCGTTTCGACGAGGCGGCGCTGTTGATCAAGGCGTGCTTCGTGGAGCCCGAACCATTCGGCTGGGAGGGCCGCTACTACCGCTACCGCAACATCGCTGTCTGGCCGCGGGTCGTGCAAGACCCGCACCCGCGCGTGCTGGTGTCGGGGAACTCGATGGGCAGCGCCGTGTTCGCCGGCACCCACGGGTTCGACATCGGTTTCTCCTACATGGCTCCCGAACTGTGCCTGACCAACCTGCACGCGTACTACGCAGCCGCGGCGGCAGCCGGGTGGACACCGACGGCGGACAACGTCACGTACCGCCATTTCATGTACGTCGCCGACGACGGCGACGAGGCGCGCGAAACGTTCCGTTTCTCCGAAGGCAAGGGCCTCCTCAGCATCTTCAACGGTGCGACAGCCGACATGATGGGCAACTTGCGCACGATCGGCGCAGCACTCGGCGGGGTCCCCAAAGGGGTCACCCTCGACCCGTCGAAGGCACCACCGCCGATGGTGGTGTCCGACCCGTTCGTCGGTACGCCCGACGAGACATTGGCCAAGATCGCCCGGGCCCACGCGGTCTTGGGAATGGGTCGCCTCGAGGTGTCGGTCGGTGCGATCAACCCGCTCGAGCATGAGATGACGATGCGGTGCCTCAAACTGATCGGCGACACGATGATCGACACGATCCACGACGAGGCTTGGTCATGAACAGCACCACCACCACGGCTCCGGAGGCGACGGCCGGCGCGCCGTTCAGCCAGATCACCGTGCAATCCGGCGGATTCTCCGTGCGGACCTGGCAGGCCGGCAGTGGACCGACCCTGATCGTGCTGCCCGGTGCCGGCGGCCATCGACACAACGTCGCCCTCGACCTGCTGTCGCAGCACCTGCGTGTCGTCGTGGTCGAGATGCCGGGTTGGGGCGATCAACCCAACGACGTCGCCGACTTCGATGGCCTCGCCACCCAGGTCGCCGGCATCGCGACCGATCTCGGCATCGACACGTTCCATCTGCTGGGGACCTCGCTCGGTGGCGCGTGCGCGATGCATCTCACCACCCTGTTCCCCGGTCGCGTGCTCTCGCTTGTGCTCGACGGGCCCGCCAAGTTCCGCAACCGCTCGGCGCATCCGGCCACGTTGACGCCGGAACAGCTCGCTGCGGCATTCCGCGTTCATCCCGAGCGGCTGCCTCACCCGGCACCTCCCGACGAGGCCTTCATGGCCCGGATCTGGCCGATGATCGATCGGCTGATGCTCGACGGAACCGTCGACCCTGACTTCGCTGCCCGCCTGGCCGCATGCCCGACGCGCACACTCATCGTGTTCGGCTACAGCGACGGGTTGATCAACCCGGTCAACGGGCGCACGATCAAGCAGCTGATGGCCAACTCGACGCTGCAATACCTGTTCGACGCCGGCCACGACACCCAGTTCGACCGACCCGAGGCATTCGCCGATCTCGTCGGAGACTTTCTCCGTAGGGGCATGAGCTTCATGATCAACAACCAGGACGGCCTGATCAACCGGTGATGACCGTTCCCGACCCCGACGCCCTCGTTCGTTTTCCCGTCGAGCTCCCCGTCGAGCTCCCCGTCGAGCTCGACGCGAAACGGCACGAGTTCGCCGAGCTGAACCTGCCCAGGTTCCAGACGGGGTTCCCGCCACAGCACCTCGTGCTTACCCTGTTCGGCGACTTCTGGGCCAACCGGACCGAGGCCATTCCATCCGCCGCGATCGTGGACCTGCTCGCCGACTTCGGGGTCAACGAAGCAGGCGCCCGCGCGGCGATCGCCAGGCTCGCCGGCCGGGGGAACCTCGACATCGTCCGCGCCGGACGAGCGACGTCATACGCCGTCACACCGCGCCTCGCCAAGCTGCTGCCGTATGGACCCCTGCACACCCAAACCTTCGGCACCACGAGCACCGGGTGGGACGGGACCTGGACAACCGTTGCCTTCTCGATCGCCGATCACGCGCCCCGCGGCCTCCGCGCCCAGGTGCGCGCCGGGCTCGAAATGCTCCGCTTCGCCCCGTTGCACGACGGGCTGTGGGTGTCGCCGGTACCGCCGAGCGCCGCGCTGCGAGCAGTGCTCACCGCACATCGGGCCGTGTCCTCGACGATCATCCACGGTACGGCCGACACGAACGCCGGGTTGCGCCCGCCGATCGCAGCATGGGATCTGGCCGGGCTACGGCGGGTCTACGACGACTTCCTTGCCGCGTTCGAACCGCTCCACGCTCGGCTCCACAGCGCCGGTTTCGACGACCGTTTCGACGACCGTGAAGCTCTCGTTGCGCGGGTGCGGGTGGCGTATCGCTGGTTCGTGATCGCCACGACCGACCCTGACCTTCCAGCGGAACTGCTCCCCGCGAACTGGCCGCGCAACGAGGCCCACGCGATCTACGCCGACCTGTTCGACCGACTCGGGCCACAAGCCGCCGATCGTGTTCGCCACATCTTCAGCCGGCGTGCACCATCGCTCGCCGCTCTCGTCGCCCACGCCCCGCGACACAATCCACCATCGGCACAGCCTCGTCTCGGAGAACCAATCACAGCAACGTGACCAGCTCTGCACGGAACGTGATCAGTTAATCACGGAACGTAACCGGAATTTTCCCGCGGGGAAACGGATCAAGGTCTCCAATGACAGCAGCCGCCCAACCAGAGCAGTCGGCACAAGCCCCCTTGCGTGGAGCTCTCTGCGGCGCGAACATCCAAGGACTGAGGGGGACCCACAAGCTCACAAAGGGGAACGTCATGCCATCGTCTGTTCGTGTCCGAAGGTTGCCGCGCTGGTGGGCGTTGGGAGCTGTTGCGGCCTTAGGCCTCAGCGCGCTCCCTGTCGCCACGGCTGCGGCTGCGCCAGCGCAGAACGCCTGCGACACCCGCACCAACAACACGTATCCGAAACTGCTCGAGTGCGTTCGACTCGAGGGAGTGCGCGCCCATCAGGCTGCGTTGCAAGCCATCGCCGACGGAAACGGCGGTACCCGCGCAGCAGGAACGTCCGGCTACACCGCCAGCGTCAACTACGTCGTCGACACGCTCGAGGCCGCCGGATGGAACGTCACGTTGGACGAGTTCCCGTTCGTCTTCGTCCCCCCGTCGACGCTGCAACAGCTGACGCCGGTGGCGGCGACGTACGAGACCGGCGCCTACACCGGGAGCGGGTTCGGGACCATCACGGGCAACGTGATCCCGGTCGATTTGAACCTCACCCCGCCGCGCAGCGTCGTGACAAGCGGATGTGAGGCGGCGGACTATGCCGGGCTGGACTTCAGCGGACCGTTGGACATCGCCTTGATCCAGCGCGGCACGTGCACGTTCGGAACCAAGGCGGTCACAGCCCAAGCAGCGGGAGCAGAAGCGGTGATCATCTTCAACCAGGGCAACACCCCAGCGCGCGAGGGCCTGATCGTCGGCACCTTGGGTGGTAGCGTGCTGATCCCGGTCGTCGGTGCCTCGTTCGCTCAAGGCGTGGCGCTCTCCCAAGCGGGTTCGACGGCGCTCGTCGACGTGGACCCGCCCGAGAGCCGCCCGCAGGTCAACGTCATCGCCGAACTGCCCGGCGCCAACAACGACAACGTGGTCATGGCGGGTGCTCACCTCGACTCGGTGCGGGCCGGCCCCGGCATCAACGACAACGGCAGCGGCTCCGCCGCGCTGCTGGAGGTCGCCGAACAGATCGGCAAACTGCGGCCGCAGAACACGGTGCGCTTCGCATGGTGGGGTGCCGAAGAGGCCGGTCTGATCGGCTCGCGGGAGTACGTCGCCGGGCTGAGCCAAGCCGAGCGCGATCGCATCGCCCTGTACCTGAACTTCGACATGGTCGGCTCACCGAACTACGTGTTCATGGTCTACGACGGTGACCAATCAGGATTCACCGCCCCCGTGCCAGTACCGGAGGGGTCGGTCCAGATCGAGAAGCTCTTCGAGTCGTACTACACCATCGCCCGGCAACCATACGACGACGCGCAGTTCAGCGGGCGCAGCGACTACCAGGCGTTCATCCTCAACGGGATCCCCGCGGGAGGACTGTTCACGGGAGCCGAGGTCGTCAAAACCCCCGCACAGCAAGCGATCTGGGGAGGCACCGCAGGAGCCCAGTTTGATCCGTGCTATCACCTCGCTTGCGACACCTTCGCCAACAACAGCGACCACGCGTTGAACGTGAACAGCGACGCCATCGCCTTTGCTGTGCTCACCTACGCCTACTCGACCGAGACCGTGAACGGAGTCCCGGGCGCCAGGGTGCCGGGGAACTTTGCGATCCCGACACCCACTGGACCGCGAGGAACCGGCGCCGGCGGCGGATTCAGCTCCGACGAAGCCACCTAGTCCTCCTGCCCAAGCGTCACCGTCATCGGCAACTACGCTTGTCCCGATGAACCGCACCGGCCTCGTGATCATGGCGGGGATGATGGTGGCGCTGCCGTTGACGACGGTCGCCTGCGGTGGCGGCAGCAGCGAAGCGGAGCAAACGCTGCCGCCGATCGCCACTACCACGAGCTCCACCATCGCCACCACCACCACCACCATCTACGTGCTCGTCACCTATGAGATCAAGTCCGGTGACGGTTTGCGCGGCATTGCCGAGCAACACGGGGTCGACATCGACGACCTGGCCGCGGCGAACGGCATCGTCGACTACAACGACATCGAAGCCGGTGAGGTGCTCACCATTCCCGCCGCCACGGTTCCCACCACCCTGCCCCCCGGCACAACCACTTCGGCCGCTATCGCCCTGGCCCCGTCGACACCATGAGCTTCTGGCCCACACACGAGCACTGGAGCGTGAAGATCCCGCTGCACACCGCGCACCCGCGGCTGGCCTCGCTCGACCCGACAGGGTTCGTCGTGTTGTCCGACGCATCGTTCGACGTGCCAGCCGCCGAGTGGGAGCAGCTGGAGTACCTGAAGTGGAAGAGCGGCGGCGACACCAACTTCGCGCCGCTCGCGTCGGCCGATGGTGAACTCGACTGCCGCGGCTTTTGGGACAAGGGCAAGACCGACAAGGACGCCTTGTGGACATCGAACGCCGAACTCGCGCCAACGTTGCGCAACTACGTCGAGAGCGTCAACGCGAACTTCGGCCGGGTGCGGATCATCAAGCTCGAACCGCAAACCCGCGAACAGGCGATCCGTTCGCTGCACCGCGATGACAACAACCGCTTCAACCCGACCGATGAGGGGTGGGTGGTGCGCACCTGGTTGGAGCTCACCGACAACCCCGACAGCTACATGGTGCTGATGGACAACGGCCCCGACGGCTTGCCCGACGCGTCCACCGAGACGCGTGTCCCGTTGCATCGCGGTTCCCGCTTTCTGGTCGATACTCAGCGCCTGTGGCACGTGGTCGTCCACAACGGCACCGCTGCTCGCCACGCGCTGATCACCAGTTTCGAAACCGGTCCGAATCTCGAGTACTGGGTCGATCAAGGCCAGAACGCCGCATCGCGGTAAACGGTTTCACCACAGGCTGACCCCGATCCTCGGTGCCGCTCAGGCCCCGGCGCGGTGGGCGATGGCCAGTTCGGCGACGTCGCGCATGATCCGGGCGAACTCGAAATCCTTTGGCGTGTAGACCGCGGCAACACCGCGTTGGAGCAGGTTGGCCTGGTCGTCTTCAGGGATGATCCCCCCGAGGACGACCGGCATGTCGAGCCCCTCGGCGGCAAGCAGATCCAGGATTGCGGGCACCAGCGCAAGATGCGATCCGGACAGGATCGACAGCCCGATCACGTCCGGGTCCTCGTCGCGCGCGGAGGCAACGATCTGTTCGGGGGTGAGGCGAATGCCCGAGTAGACCACTTCCATGCCCGCATCACGCGCCGCGACCGCGATCTGCTCGGCACCATTTGAGTGACCGTCTAGGCCGGGCTTGGCGACGAGGAACTTCGGCGGCCCACCGGCGATCGTCTTCACGAACGCGGCAACCTCGGCCAGTCCACCCACTCGTCCACCCACCGCGGCAGCCACCCCGGTCGGGGCCCTGTACTCGCCGAACACCTCGCGCAGCGTCGCCGACCACTCGCCAGTCGTCCCGCCGGCCTTGGCCAACGCGATCGATGCCGGCATCACGTTGTCGACCCCGTGCGCAGCCCGACGCAGCTCGACGATGGCGGCGTCGACGGCTACCTGATCGCGCCCGGAGCGCCAGGCCACGACGTCGTTCACGAGTTCGGCTTCCACTTCGGGGTCGACGGTGAGGATGTTGCCGCGACCACCGAGTGGTGAATCAGTGGTGTCCCGATACGCGTTGACCCCGACCACGACCTGGTCGCCGTTTTCGATCCGCCGTGTCCGTTCGGCCATCGAGCGCACGAGCCGCCCCTTCAGCTCATCGATCGATTCGAACGCGCCGCCGCGGTCCAACACGTCGTTCAACTCGTCCCAAGCGGCGTCGCGCAACTCGGCCGTCTTGGCCTCGATCACCGTGGAGCCGTCGAAGATGTCGCCGTACTCGAGCAGGTCGGACTCGAAGGCGAGAACCTGTTGCATTCGCAACGACCACTGCTGATCCCACGGGCGCGGCAAGCCCAGCGCCTCGTTCCACGCTGGGAGCTGCACGCTGCGAGCCCGGGCCCGCTTGGACATCGTCACTGCCAGCATCTCCAGCACGATCCGTTGCACGTTGTTCTCCGGCTGCGCCTCGGTGAGGCCGAGGCTGTTCACCTGCACGCCGTAGCGGAACCGGCGCGCTTTCGGATCGGTGACGCCGTAGCGCTCGAGCCCGATGCGTTCCCACAGCTCGGTGAACGCGCGCAGCTTGCACAGTTCCTCGACGAAGCGGATCCCCGCGTTGACGAAGAACGAGATCGACCCGAACACCTGGTTGAACTGTTCGGGACCAACCTGGCCGCTGTCGCGCACCGCATCGAGCACGTCGATCGCGGTGGCGAGCGAGAAGGCGATCTCCTGAACCGGTGTGGCCCCCGCCTCTTGGAGGTGGTACGAGCACACGTTCATCGCGTTCCACTTCGGCGCATGGTGCGTGCACCAGGCGACCATGTCGACGATCAGCCGCTTCGAGGGCTCGGGCGGGAAGATGTACGTGCCGCGCGACAGGTACTCCTTGACGATGTCGTTCTGGGTGGTGCCGCGCAGCGCCGTGGACGGCGTGCCCTGCTCGTCGGCGTTGGCCACGTACAGGGCGAGCAACCACGCCGCAGTGGCGTTGATCGTCATCGACGTGTTCATCGTGGCCGGGGGGATCTCGCTGAGCAGCGCCCGCATGTGGCCGAGATGTGCCACCGGGACGCCGACCTTGCCCACCTCGCCGCGCGCCATGATCGAGTCCGGGTCGTACCCGGTCTGTGTCGGCAGGTCGAACGCGATCGACAGGCCGGTCTGGCCTTTGGCCAGGTTGGTGCGGTACAACTCGTTGCTCTTCGTCGCGGTCGAGTGCCCCGAGTAGGTGCGCATCAGCCACGGTGCGTCGCGATGCCTTGGCACATCCTGGGGGTCGTCCGGTGTCGCCATGTGTTTCCAGTGTTACCGCTCGGTCGGGGCGATCGCCACACGGGCCGTGTCATCACCGGCGTGATCGCGGGCGTCAACGCTGATCACGCTGATCGTCCAGCCGTACGCCGAGAACTGCTCGCCCGCGCGCATCAGGTCGAGGTGCGGCGGCGCGGAGCCGAGGGGTTGTTGGCTGCGCTGCTCGCGTCCCCCCGCTGTGTCGTCGATCAGGTGGACAGCAACACCACCGTCGTCGAGATGGTCGTCAAAGCCGGAATCCGTGAGGAACTCGACGGTCAGCACCCGGTGCGGGTCAAGCTCGATCACCGCCAGACGCGTGCCGGACGGGCCCGCCGACGGCTTCAGCCGCACCCCAGTCGGTGACGCGGCGTTGATCAACACGACATCGTCAACTGTCATCCATCCGAGATCGAGCCGGTTGATCCCGAGCGTGTCGGACGAATCGAGGCGACTCGCCGTGCCGCTGACCTCCCGTGCCGACGCACTATCGCTCATCACGTCGAGCCCGCTCTGGTACACGCCGGGGTCGGCACCATCGGCCACGCCCGAATGGGGTAGGCCGAGCGTGTGGCCGAGTTCGTGTTCGATCAGGTCGAGCAGCGGCACAGGGCCCCATTCCGGGCTGAAATCACTCGCGCCAACGTACACGGCACGGCGAGTTGTCAGCGCCCGGCACTCACCCGCGCAGCGGTGCCAGGACCCTGGGCGTCCCCACCCGCCCGGCAGACCCTCGGCGTGCTCGGCGGTCGCGATGGCGAGCACCGTGGTCGCCGCAGGCGACGACCTGTCCAGGGCCTCGTCGACACACATCTCCGCGGTGTCATCAGCACCCATCGCCACGGTCCCTCCGGCGATGAAGGAGGGCACGTATCGGTCGTGGGAGATGGTGGCGAAGTACCCCGCAACCCGGTCCCCGATCTGGCCGGTGACCGCCGCCGGGGCGAGGGCGCGACGCAATGAGGGATCACCGTACCTGGCGTCGGTGGTCGCCGCGGGAACATCGCAGATCCAGACCTCGACGACATCGGACGCTGGTGCAACCTTGTCGGAAACGAGACGATCGATGACGGCAACATGCCGAGGCGCGGCAGGTGGCTCGGCGGCTCGGGGCGAGCCGTCGCAGCCCGCCGCCACCGTGGTGGTCACCACCAAAATGGCAGCCTTGGCAAGGGTGCGGTGCCGGTGGTCCGCCGACCACCGGCACCAGCGACCGAGGCGCAGCACGACCGCCGAAGCCGTGTTCGCCCTGGTACCGCCCGCTTTGTGCACCGTTGCGGTAGAGGTATCGGGCGGTTTCGTGACGGACTTGAGCAGTTCTTTACCGAAGTTTGCAGAAGTCACCGAGCGAGTGCCTTCGCCAAGCGGTCGAGGTACACCGCCCGAGGGACCTCGACCACCCCGAGTGTTGCCAGATGCGCCGTCGCCCACTGCACGTCGAGCAACGTCGC
>JAYURF010000003.1:0-6881 GCA_043756365.1 Acidimicrobiales bacterium | reverse complement strand
CGTGCAGATCGACCTGCGAACTGACCACGCTGGAGGCGACGTCGGTACCGCCCATCACCAACGCCGCGGCGGTCTCGTCGCAGCTGGTCTCGATACCCAGGATGAGCGTGCGTTCGTCCACCGCGTACGCGGGCTGGCGAGCGGTGGGGGGGTCACCCACGGGCGGCCTCCGGGCACAGCGATTCGAGCCGCTGGCGATACGGCGGATCGGCAATGTCGTGGCACCACATCACGATCGCATCCTCCACGTTCTCGTAGTAGCGCTTGCGCACCCCGACGGGCCCAAACCCGAAGCTGCGATACAGCGCCTGGGCTCCAACGTTGCTGGCGCGCACCTCGAGCGTCAGCGCTCCGCACTCGCGCTCGATCGCCTCCCAGGCCAACTCGGCCAGCAACCTGGTGGCGACACCGGTGCGGTGATGAGCTGGCGCGCAGGCGATGTTGGTGACGTGTGCATCACCAACGACGAACATCAGCCCGGCGTACCCGACAAGTTCGTTGCCGAGGTGGGCGACCAGGTAGTGGCGTTCGCCGCGGCGGGCCATCTCGATCTCACTCACGAACACGCTCGTCGACCACGGCTTCGGGTACGAAACCTGTTCGATCGACTGGATCGCCGAAAGGTCACGCCGCCTCAGCGGTTCGATCACCAACCCGGCGTCGCCCTCCGAGCGGCGCAGCAGACGCGAGAGCACGCTCACAATGCGGCCCCCGGCGGTTCGCCGGCAGGATCAACGCCGGCGCGGATGGCCCAGTTGATCTGGGCGTCGGGGAGGCGGAGGTACATCGGCTGGATCTCCCACGGATTGACCCACTCCTCGCGCAACGCCTTGGGATGGCAGAGCTGCACCAAGGTGCCGGCCGAGGGCCTGGACAGGAACTGTTCGGCGAAGTCGCCGCGCACATCGGCGCCGATCTCGTCGCGATAGCGGAGCGCGCCATCCCCGACGAAGAGCACGTCATCGCCGCGTGCCATCACGTCGGCGGTCAAGTCGGCAACCCGCCCACAGCGCGGCTCGCTGACGCGTTGCACGCCGCCCTGCACGGGACGGTAGAACGCGAAGAACAACTCTCCCTTGCGTGCATCGATCACGGCGGCGATCGTGCGCACGCTGTAGCGAAGCGGGAACGCGAGGAGATCGAGCGAGCTCATCGCCATCATCGGAACCCGCAACGATTGGGCGAACGCCTTGGCCGCGGCCAACCCGACGCGCATCCCGGTGAACAGCCCAGGCCCGACATCGACCGCAATGACGCTGATCTCGGCGAGTTCGATGTCGGCCTGACGGCAGACGAACTCGACCGCCGGTACCAGTGTCTCCGCGTGTCGCCGACCACGACACACCTCGAACATGCCGAGCACCCCCTCATGCCCGCCGATCGCCACACTGACCTGTTCCGTGGCTGTCTCGATGCCGAGGATCAACATGCGAAACGCTCCAGATCGCTCGTCAGGTACGCCCAGCGCGTTGCCCACACTCGCCCGATCGGGCTGATCTCGATCACCCGCGTCATCTCGGCGGCCTCGTCACCGGTGTCCGCGTCGCCGGTGTCGCTGGCGGCCGCGCTCGTGTCACCGGTGTCGGGCATTCGCAGGTGCACGATGAGGTGCTCGCCGAGTGACGCGGCGATGACATCGCCCCACTCCACCAACAACACCCCATCGGCCTCGGCAAGCTCGGCGAAGGCGAGGTCGGCTACCTCGTGATTGGTCCCCAGCCGGTAGACGTCGGCATGGTGCAACATGAGCTTGCCAGCGGAATGACTGTGGACCAGGTTGAACGTCGGCGATGTGATTGGCTCGGTCACGCCGAGCGCGGCGCCGAAACCTTGCGCGAACGCGGTCTTGCCAGCCCCCATCTCGCCGGCGAGCACCACCACGTCGCCGGACCGGGCCAGGCGAGCCACGGCAGCAGCGACGTCACGTGTTGCATCCGGTGAGGTCGAGCGGAGACGCAGCATCAAGTGCGCGAGTCTACGAGAGTGAGCAGCCGTCGTCCGACGGTGGCACGCCTGGTGACGGTCATTGGTAGCGGCGCTCGATACGCGTGCCGATCCCGCACACCACTTCATAGCCGATCGTGCCGAGCCGCTCGGCCCAGTCGGCAGCAGTGATCTGCGCATCACCTTGTCGACCGATCAACACCACATCGTCACCGATGTCGACCTGGTCGTCGCCCATGTCGACCATCGTCTGGTCCATCGTGACCACCCCCGCGATCGGTCGACGGCGGCCTCCGATGAGCACCTCGCCGCCAGTTCCGAACAGGCGTCGAGGCACGCCGTCGGCGTAGCCGATCGGGATTGTGGCGATGGTGCTGTTGCGATCGAAAGTGTGCCGTAGCCCGTACGACACTCGCTCGCCGCGAACGACGCGGCGAACGAACGACACGCGTGCGCGCAGCGACATGGCCGGCCGCAGCGCGGCGGTGAGCCCGGCGACACCTGGGCCGGGAGCGACGCCGTACGCGGCGATCCCGATCCGCACCATCATCCGCCGTGCAGCGGGATGGGCAAGCGCGCCGGCGGAGTTGGCGGCATGAACCATGCCAGGGTCGATGCCCGCCGCGACAAGGCCGTCCAGCACCGTGTCGAAACGGTCGAGTTGGGTAGCGGTGAACTGATTGCCCGGCTCGTCGGCCACGGCGAGGTGAGTGCACAATCCGGCCAGTTCAACACCGGCAGAACGCTCGATCCGTGCTGCCAACGACACCGCGTCGGCGGGGTCACAACCGACCCGGTGCATTCCGGTGTCCACTTTCAGGTGCACGCGATGATGCCGCGCCCCGACAGCGCACAGGGCGTCGATCTGTGTGGCGCTGTACACCGTGGAGATCAGGTCGTGCTCGATCATGCTGCGCAACTGGTCCGGCGGTTGCTCGCTCAGTACGAGGATCGGGGCCCCAACACCGTGCCGGCGGAGTGCCACGCCCTCGTCGACAAGCGCGACGCACAGCCCAACCGCACCCGCATCGAGCGCGGCCAGCGCCACCTCGTTGGCCCCGTGCCCGTACCCGTCAGCCTTCACCACCGCCCACACCACCGCCGGTGCCGCCACTCCGCGGATCACCGCGATGTTGTGTCGCACCGCTGCCAGATCAACGTCTGCCCACGCCCATCGCCCAGACGCGGGCTGACCAGACGCAGATCGCTCCGTCACGACTCAACCCGCGTCGGCGAGATCGGCCAGGACCATGGGGATCAACTCGGGTAGGTCGCTGGCAATCAATCCCACCGCGGGGCCCAACGTCCCCGCCCGGCCATGCACCCATGCAGCAACCGCAGCGGCAACAAGCGGATCGAGACGCATCGCGAGTAACGCACCGATCATCCCGGCGAGCACATCACCCGTGCCTGCGGTGGCCAGTCGTTCGTCACCGGAGTTCACCACCAACACCTCACGGTCGGGCCCGGCGACCACGGTCGTCGGGCCCTTCAGTACCACCACGCAATCGGTGTGCGCGGCCAGCCGGCGCGCCGCGGCGATGCGATCCGGTGGCGGCGGCGCACCCGTGAGCAACTGATACTCGCCGTCGTGCGGGGTGAGCACCGTCGGGGCGCTGCGCTGGCGCAGCAGCGCAGCCGCGCCGTCGGCGTTCCATGCCAGCGCAAACAATCCGTCGCCGTCGATCACCACCGGGAGCGGGGCCGCGATCGCCACCGAACGCGCGCTGGCCGCAGTGTCCTCCTTACGGCCGAGGCCCGGTCCGAGGACCACCGCGTGAAAGCGGTCCAACGACCGCAGAGCTTCCGTGCCCCAACCCGTCGCCGGAAGCGGTCGACCGACTGCCTCGATCGGCACTGCTGCGAGGCGGTCGAGGCCCGGTGACGACACATGCACCATCCCAGCGCCCATGCGCATCGCCCCAGCGGCGACCAACCCTGCCGCGCCCGGCATCGACGCCGACCCGGCGAGCACCCGAACCGCCGCGTTCCACTTGTGCCCAGCCACGCTGCGTCGAGGCAGCAGTGCCATCACATCGCTGCGCTGCAGTAGTTGCGCGGCCGGCTCGGGCTCGTCGAGCACGATTTCCAAACCAACATCGACGACTTCGATCTCACCGGCCAGCGCACTGCCGGGACCGAACAACAAACCTGGCTTGAGCGCAGCGAACGTGACCGTGCGGTCGGCGGGAATCACCGTCGCCGATGCCGCCCCGGTGAGGCCATCGACCCCGCTGGGCACATCGACGGCGAGTACCAGCGCGTCGCCAACGTCGGGTGCCGCCCACGAGCCGCGGAAGCCGGTACCGAACGCGGCATCGATGACCAGATCGCATCCCGGCAGCTCGGCCGGGCACGTGTCGGCCGGAATCATCCGCACCTTGACGCCCCGTGCGGCCAGCAGCCGGGCGGCGACCCTGCCGTCGGCGCCATTGTTTCCTGGGCCGACGACCACGTTCACCGTGCGCCCGTAGGCACCGCCGAGCATTCGCAACGCTGCCCGCGCCACGGCGGATCCGGCGCGTTCGATCAGCACCTCGACCTCTACGTCGGCCGCAAGATCGTAGGCCTTCATCTCGTCGGGCGTCACGATCGGCAACATCGCGTCAGCCTACGAGGGCGACCACCCCGCGGCCGCGGTTGCTATCACGTAGGCGATCGCGACTGTGTCGGTATGGGTGATCGACAGGTGCCACCTGTCGACCCCGGCGCTGCCGGCAATTCGCTCAGCCGCGCCGGTCACCATCAGCGACGGTTCGCCAGAGGGGCGACGCACGACCCACACCTCGTGGAAGCCGAATGCTCCCAGGCCCACGCCAAGGGCTTTCATGGTTGCTTCGCGGGCGGCGAAACGGGCGGCCAGGCCCGGAACCGGGTCGGCGCGCTCGGCGAGGTCGTCGAGCTCGGTCAGCGTGAACAACCTGCGCCGCATCGTGGGAGTCCGGTGCAAGGACCGGCGGAACCGCTCGATGTCGACCGCGTCGACACCAATGCCGACAACCGACATCAGCTTCGCCAGTGATCGGCGGTTTCCGAGATCGGCAGGATCAACAGATCGGCTACGCCAAGCTCGGCCAGCCGGTCGTCACGGAACACCGTCTCGGTCTCGGACACCCAGTCGACGAGGCGGTCGTAGCGGTGGTCGTAGCCCTGGAGCACGCCGCGCATTACCGACGCCGGCAACCGATCATGGAAGGTGACGTGCAACAGGGTGATCCCCGTGCACACACCCGACTTCACTTCGGGCACGAAGATCAGCAGCCGCTTGTCGCTGCGACCGCGAGCGACCAGAACCTCGCGCTCGCTGGCGACGCGGCGTTTGGTACCGACGAGCTGCGAGTGACGCTCGACGCGGCTGGGGACACCGTTGGAGATGCCGCCCCGATCAACGATCGCAATGCTGGCATCGTGAGCCGGATCACCATCGATGCGGTACCGGGTGAAGCCGGTGACCGAGGCCACCGCCGGATCAAGATCGGCCAGCACCTTGAGCGTGTGGTAGGTGAGCCGGTCGCGCCCGGCACCGCTGGCCAGTACTGCCTGAACGAGGGGGCGATCGAGCACACCTTCGTCGCTGCGGCTGATGCCGACGGTGACGGTCTTGGCCTGATGCTTGATCGCATCGACGGGCCGAGTGAGCTCTTCGATGGCGCGGGTCAGCGCCGCCGCCAGGTCGTCGATGAAACCGCTCGGTGTGGCGACAGCACCCGTGATCCGTTGATAGTCCTCCAGCGGTGATTCGCTGGCCAGATCGCGCAGGAAACCGACCACACGTACCGCGGTGGACGCTTCGAGATGGCCGTCGTAGGTTCCGCTCCGCAACCCGTCGAGGAAGCGCTCACTGCACGGGCGGATGTCGTGACGCACCCGGCGCAAGATGGCGTCGGCACCCTGTTCTTGGACGAGGGCATTCTCGATGGTCTCACGCGCCTCACGCAACGGGCGGGCCGATCCGTCGATTGCCAGCGCAGCTTCGTAGCCGAACAGGTGACCGACCATCGCCGAGAGCACGAACGCAAGCGCTGAGTCCACGGCGGGAACGGAGATGACCGCCGGAGCAACGGCGAACCGCTCGTCGGACTCGGTCGCGATGACGATCGGCGTGGCCTTGTGCGCTTTGTAGATGGCCACCTCCTTGGCCACGTCGTCGGCGGTACCTCCCACCAGTCCGGCCGCACACACCAGGATCAGTGGCTCACTCGACAAGTCGATGTGCTTCTTGTCCTCGGTGATGTCACACGCGATCGATTTGTAGCAGAGCTCGCTGAGCTTGATCCTGATCTCCTCGGCAGCAACGACGTTGGGACCGTTGCCGACAATGGCCCAGTAGCGCTTCGACGGGGCGAACCGGCGGGCCACATCGGCGATCTCATCGCGACTCGCGATCACCTTGCGCAACGCATCGGGGATCTCGCGCAACGCGGCCAGCAGCTCGTGGCGGCGACTATCGGTGCCGAGCCCGGCAGCCACGCTGATCGCGCACGCCAGCAACACGCCCGCAGCCACCTGCGCGTAGAACGCCTTCGTCGACGCAACGCTCATCTCCACGTCACGTCCGTCGCTGGTGTACATCACCCCGTCGGCTTTGTCGGTGAGGTCGCTGTTGCGACGGTTCACGATCGCCAACACGGCAGCGCCACGGCCCCTGGCCAGATCGACGGTGCGATTGGTATCGGTGGTGGTCCCGCTCTGGCTGACGGCAACGATCAAGGTGTCGCTCATGTCGAGCCGCAACGCGAAACCGCTCAACTCGGTGGCCGTGATCGGATCGACATCAAGGACACCGCCACACAGCGAATCGAGGATCTCGGACATGCTGCGTCCGGCGACCGCCGCGGTTCCCTGGCCGATCACACGCACCTTCGTGATCGAGCCGTTGGCCAGCCGGGTGCGGACATCAGGGGGCAGGACCCGGTCGCTGACCACCACGTACAAAC
>JAYURF010000002.1:0-2498 GCA_043756365.1 Acidimicrobiales bacterium | reverse complement strand
CCGATGTCGTCGAAACGCAGGCCGAGCTCCTTGGCCGCTGGGGGATCGACGAACTCGTCGAGGAGGGTCGACGCGAGTGGGCGGCGCACGCGTCGGCGCCGACGGTTGCGGCGATGGCGATGCGCAGCCGCGTCCGCGAGGCGGAAGCACTTACGGCACCCGATGGCCTCGGTGCGTTTACCGCCCTGTCGTGGACGGTTTGAGCCAGTACAGGGGACTAGGCTCGTCGTTGATGGCGTCGGACAAGACGGTTGGGCCGACACAGGCTGAGCGAAACGAAGGTAGCTCGACAGCGGTCGAGCAGGTGCACATCGGAGCGCGGCCCGAGTCGGAGGCTGCCGACGGCGGCGACGATGACGGCAGCGGTCATGGTCACGGGTCCAGCATCGGCATGGGCGCATTGGCGTTTGGTGCGCTCGGGGTCGTGTACGGAGACATCGGTACCAGCCCGCTGTACGCCTTCCGCGAAACGTTCAACGGCCACGGCCACGAGATGGTGGTCGACCGGATCAACGTGTATGGGGTGTGCTCACTCGCGTTCTGGTCGCTGGTGGTCATCATCTCGTTCAAGTACCTGATGTTCGTGATGCGCGCCGACAACAAGGGCGAGGGAGGGATCCTTGCGCTCACCTCGCTGGTGATGGGGCGGCGATCGTCAACCGTTGCCCGTGCCGGGCTGCTCGTCGGCCTCGGGGTGTTCGGTACGGCGCTGCTCTACGGCGATGGCGTGATCACCCCGGCGATCTCGGTGCTCAGCGCGGTGGAAGGGCTCAAGGAGGTGTCGGCATCGATGGCCGACTGGGTCATCCCCATCGCCTTGGTGATCCTCGTTGGATTGTTCGCGGTGCAGAGCCGCGGCACCGGCGCGATGGGCAAGGTGTTCGGGCCGATCATGGTGGTGTGGTTCGTCACACTTGCGCTGCTCGGAATCACCAGGGTGATCGACGCGCCGGGGATCATCCAAAGCGTCAATCCTGTCCACCTCGTTCGCTACTTCACGCACGAGAGCACAAAGGCGTTCCTGTCGCTCGGGGCAATCTTCCTGGTGGTCACCGGCGGCGAAGCGCTGTACGCCGACATGGGCCACTTCGGTCGCCGCCCGATCTTGATCAGCTGGTACATCATCGTGCTCCCCGCGCTGGTGCTGAACTACTGGGGGCAGGGCGCCTACCTGTTGGCCAATCCCGATGCGGTCGACCAGCGATTCTTTTTCTTGATGGCCCCAGCGGCGCTGAAGCTGCCACTGGTGATCCTGGCCACGATGGCCACCGTCATCGCCTCGCAGGCCCTGATCTCGGGCGTGTTCTCGTTGACAGCGCAAGCGGTGCAGCTCGATTACCTCCCACGCATCTCGATTCGGCACACCTCGCACCAGCACTTCGGGCAGATCTACGTGCCGCTCGTGAACTGGGTGATGATGATTGCCTGCCTCGGTCTGGTGATCGGGTTCCGGTCGTCGGAGAACCTCGCTGCGGCATACGGGATCGCCGTGACGATGACGATGGCGATCACGACGCTCATCTTCTTCCGGGTCCTCACCGACCGCTGGGGATGGCCGCAGCTCAAGGCGTTAGCCCTCTGCGGCCCGCTGTTCGTGATCGAGCTCGGGTTCCTCGGAGCGAACCTGGTGAAGATTCCCAAGGGCGGCTGGTTTGCCCTCGCAGTCGGGGTGGTCATGATGGTCCAGATGCAGACGTGGCGGCGTGGGCGTCAACTCGTGGCCGAACGGATCCACCGCGGCGAACGGCCGATCGTCGATGTGTTGAACGAGGCGGCCGAGACGACCAAGGTTCCCGGCACTGCAGTGTTCATGTTCAAAGACCTCGGCAAGGCCCCGCCGGCGTTGGTCAACAACCTGCGTCACAACAGGGTGTTGCACCGAACAACGCTGATCGTCGCTGTGGAAACCGACGACGCGCCCCGCGTCGAACCCGACGAGCGATCCACGGTCACCAAGGTCGAGCCGGGTGTGTATCAGGTGCTGCTCACGTTCGGGTTCATGGAGGATCCCGATGTGCCGGCCGCGCTCGCTGGACTGAATGTGCGTGGCATCACCTTCGACCCCGACGACGTGACGTACTTCATCGGTCATGAATCGATCATCGCCGGCAAGGCGCCAGGGATGAATCCGGCGTTCGAGCATCTGTTCGTGCTGTTGAACCGCGGCGCCGATAGCGCCAGCCGATTCTTCAACCTGCCGGCAGACCGCGTGTTCGAGGTTGGGTCACAGGTCGAGATCTGAGTGGTTCGGGGCGGCTCGTCAGCACCGCTGCGGCGATCACGACGAGCATCCCGAGAACTGCAACGGCGTGCAAGTCGTCGTTGCGGAACGCCACCCCGAGCACCAGGCCGACGACCGGTGTGAAGAAGATGCCGATCATCCCGCGCACCGGCCCGGCGCGTTGCAACAACACCCCGTAGATGGCGAACGCCACGCCCGTACCCACGGCACCGAGCGCCACCAGCGCACCGAGGGCAGCCCACGTGAAGTCGCTGTC
>JAYURF010000001.1:0-6907 GCA_043756365.1 Acidimicrobiales bacterium | reverse complement strand
CCAGCTTGGCGGTGTGGCCGGTGGCATTGGCGTGGTTGCTGTTCACCGATTCGGTCGCCTCGCACCGGCTCACCCTTGGCGGGGTGTACCGCAAGCGGCTCGCCGCCACCTTCACGCTCGCCGATGGCGATACCGCGCCGCTGTTCCCACTGGACTATGCCGACGAACCGCTGTGGCCCGCGTACGCCCAGGCGTCCGGCCCGGAGCTGATTGTGGCCGCAACGGTGCACACCTCCGCCGACACGTTCTGTGGGTTGCCCGCGTACGGGTTCACGTTCCGGTCCTCGGCCGTCACCATGCACGACCGGGTCGACACCACCAGTGCATCGGTCCCCACATCGCAGTACCCGACAGGGTCGTGGTGGGAGGGGTACCCGCGGGGCTGGCTGGTCACCCGGTCGATGGCGCTCAGCGGTGCGGCGTTCGCGTCGGCGATGGGCCGCCAGGCGCTTGGCACCACGAACGCGTTGCTCGTCGCGCTGAACCTGCGGCTCGGGTCGTGGGTGCCGAACCCGCGCTTCGCCCACTGGTTTGCCGACCGCTCCTCGGCACCGCGGGTGCACCTCGGCTATCTCGGCAAAGAGCTGTTCGGCCGGTACCGGCCCGACCGTGACGCATTCGTGTACGTGGCCGATGGGGGCCACCGGGAGAATCTTGGTTTGGTCGAGTTGCTTCGTGAGCGGCCTGATGTGGTGTTCTGCGTCGACGCCAGTGGCGACCGGCCCGACTCGTTCCAGACGTTGCACGAGGCGATCGAACTGGCCATCGTCGAGCTCGGCATCGACATCGACATCGACCTCACCAGGCTGCGGCGAGGTCGAGGGATGCCGCTCGACTCGGTGGTCGTCGGCACGATCAGGTACCCCGATGCCATCCCGGACGCTCGGCCCGCGATGCTGGTCTACGGCAAATCGCAGCTGTCGGAGGCGGCCGTCGCCGCGCTGTTGCAATACGGCGCGGTCGACGACCGATTCCCCGACTACAGCACCATCGACCAGTTCCTCACCGAATCCGAGCATGTCCAACTCGTCGCCCTCGGCCACCACCTCGGCGAGCGCATGGCCACCCTGTATGACGTCCCCGCACCGGATGCGTCGCCCCCGGCGGCCTGAGTGGCGGCCATCCTCGTGTCACTGGGTGACTGCGAGGGATCCACGGGCTGGGGGTGTCCTGGCCGCACCCTGGGGGGAACCCGTAGCATCACGTGGATGTCTGACCGGATCACTGCCGCCGATGTCGTCAAGGTCGCCAAGCTGGCCCGTCTCGACCTCACGCCCGACGAGATCGTGCGCACGACAGCGCAGCTGGACGGCATGCTCGAGCACTTTGCCGACATGGATGCGCTCGACCTCGATGCCGTGGTGCCGATGACCCAGCCGTATCCGTTGCGCAACGTTTTCCGTGACGACATGGTGGTGATTGGGCTCGACCACGACGAGGTGCTCGCCGCGGCGCCACGCTCGGAAGACGGTCGATTCTGGGTTCCCCCGATCATCGGGCTGGATTCGTGACCGAGGTGCCCACGTCTGCCGCGGAGATTGCTGCGGGTGTTCGTTCGGGGTCGTTGAAAGCGGTCGATGTGATCGAGGCTCACCTGGCCCGCATCGCCGATCGGGAGGGCGAGATCCACGCCTTCAACCTCGTGCTCGCCGACCGTGCCCGTGCCGGTGCCGCGGCTGTGGATGCGATGGTTGCCGCCGGTGACGATCCGGGCCTGCTGGCCGGAGTGCCGATCGCGCTGAAGGACAACATGTGCACCCGGGGCATCCCGACCACGTGCTCGTCGAAGATCCTCGACGGGTGGAAGCCGCCCTATGACGCCACGGTCGTCGCCAAGCTCGCTGCAGCCGGGGCGATTGCCATCGGCAAGACCAACCTCGACGAGTTCGCGATGGGGTCGAGCACCGAGAACAGCGCGTTCGGCCCCACCCGCAACCCGCACGACACGTCACGTGTGCCGGGCGGTTCCAGCGGTGGTAGCGCCGCCGCGGTCGCGGCCGGGTTCGCCGCAGTCGGCATCGGCAGTGATACCGGCGGCTCGATCCGCCAGCCGGCCGCTCTGTGCGGCGTGGTCGGTGCCAAGCCCACGTATGGCTACGTCAGCCGCTACGGGCTGATCGCGTTCGCCAGTTCGCTCGACCAGATCGGGCCGTTCACCACCACCGTGCACGACAGCGCGCTGCTGCTCGACGTGATCGGCGGCCACGACCCGATGGATTCCACCTCCATCCCCGTTGCCCACGCCCCACTCACGGGGGTGCTTGACCGAGGCGTGGAAGGCCTCCGCATCGGTCGGATCACCGACTTGCCAGCCGGTGCCGATCCCGACGTGACCGAACGGCTCGAGGCCGCGTTCGATGCGCTGCGCGAGGCCGGAGCGAGGATCGTCGATGTGCAGGTTCCGGCGTTTTCGTATGGGCTCACCGCGTACTACCTCATCGCCCCGGCCGAGGCGAGCAGCAACCTCGCCCGCTTTGATGGGGTGCGTTTCGGGCTGCGCGTCGATGCGCCCGACACCAACACGATGTACAGCGCCACCCGCGCCGCCGGTTTCGGTGACGAGGTGAAACGGCGGATCATGCTCGGCACGTATGCGCTCAGCGCCGGCTACTACGACGCCTACTACGGTCGGGCGTTGAAGGTACGCAAGCTGATCCATGACGACTTCGCCCGCGCCTACCAAGATGCCGACGTGCTCCTCACGCCAACCTCGGCCAGCGTTGCGTTCCCGTTCGGATCGAAGGGGGACAACCCGCTGGCGATGTACCTGTGCGACGTGTACACGATCCCGTCCAACCTGGCCGGCCACCCCGGTATGAGCGTGCCCTTCGGCACTGGCGCCGACGGCTTGCCGGTTGGGGTGCAGGTGCTGGCCGGCACGCTTGATGAGGCGACGATGTTCCGCGTCGGCGCCGCACTCGAACGCTGTGCACCCGCTGGTGTGCCAGCGTGGACCATGCATGGGAGCGCCTCGTGAGCGCCGGCGCGCGCGTTGATCCTCGGGCCGAGCAGGTGCTCGAGCACGGCTACCAACTTGTGGTCGGCCTCGAAGTGCATGTCGAGCTCGATACTGCGACCAAGCTGTTCAGCGCCAGCGCCAACCGCTTCGGTGACGACCCAAACACCAACATCGATCCGGTCACCCTCGGCCTGCCCGGTGCCCTGCCCGTGCTCAACCGTCATGCCGTCGAGCTGGCGATGCGCATCGGCGCAGCGCTCGATTGCACCATCCAGCCGAGCACGTTCCACCGCAAGAACTACTTCTACCCGGACATGCCCAAGGCATACCAGATCAGCCAGTACGACCAGCCGATCAACATCGACGGGCACCTCGATCTGCCAGGTGGAAAACGGATCGGGATCGAGCGGGCCCACCTCGAAGAAGACACCGGCAAGAGCACACACGTCGGCGGCTCGGGCGGGCGCATTCATGGCAGCGACCACTCGCTGATCGATTTCAACCGGGCCGGGGTGCCGCTGGTCGAGATCGTGTCGCGCCCCGACCTGCGCACCGCCGACGAGGCCCGCCAGTACGTCAACGAACTACGGGCGATCCTCGTCGCCATCGGGGCGAGCGATGCGAAGATGGAGGAGGGCAGCATGCGCTGCGACGCGAACGTCAGCGTGCACCTGCCCGGTACCCCATTGGGCACGCGCTGCGAGATCAAGAACGTCAACAGCGTCCGCTCGCTTGGCAGGGCGATCGACTACGAGGCTCGCCGCCAGGTCGATCTGCTGGCCGGTGGTGGCACCGTCCGCCAGGAAACACGGCACTGGGACGAGACCGATGGGCGCACCCACACCCTGCGGACCAAGGAAGACGCCGATGACTACCGCTACTTCCTCGAGCCCGACCTGGTGCCGATCGCTCCCTCGGCGGAGTGGATCCAGGCGGTGCGCGATGCGCTGCCGATGCTGCCGGCCGCACGGCGGGCTCGGCTCAGCGAGGCGTCCGGTTCGCCCGCCGATAGCGAGGCCGTGATGGCGGCCATCGACCGTGGTCAGGACGCCTACGTGCTCGCCGTCGGCCACCTCGGCGGCGACATCGGAAGAGCACTGGTCCATGTGAAAGAGGCGTACGCCGAACAGGGGCCGTCGCCGACGGTGCCGGCGCAGGATCTGGCGCTGCTGACCACCCTGGAGGTCGACGGCAAGCTCACCGCCACGCAGGCCAAGGCCGTGCTGGCCGAGATCGTCGCCGCCGGTGGTGGTGATGCCGCCGCGATCGCCGCGGCGAAGGGCTTCGAGGCGATGGACAGCTCCGCGCTGGAAGCGGTTGTCGATCAGGCCATCGCCGCCGATGCCCAGGCGTGGGCCAAGTTCTGCGCGGGTGAAGGCAAGGCAATGGGCGCTCTTGTCGGAGCCGTGATGAAAGCCACCGGCGGCAAAGCCGACGGCAAGATGGTCACCGCACTGCTCAACCAACGCCGCTCCGCCCAGCCCTGACCCGCATTTCTCGACAACCGGCTGCTCCACGCTGGGCTCGGGAGCGTAGCGCGCGGGTGTGGAGGTTAGAGCTGACCGGTGGCGATGAGGTCGATCGCAGCGCGGCAAATGCGGTCGAAGGCGTCGGCGGCCATGTGCAGGTGGTGCTCGGGGGTGTCTTCTTCTTTGGTGTGGCTCAGCCCGGCGATCGAGGACGAAAAGATCATCACCGTCGGGATCTCGCGGGCCATCTCGCTGGCATCGTGCAGGGCGCCGCTCGGCAGTTCGACGTCGTGGCCCTCGACCTCCCGTACTGCCTGCCGGGCTGCGTCGAGAAGTGCCGGATGGAACGGCATCGGCGGGATGCGGAAGATGTGCTCCCATTCCACGGTGCAGCCTTCGGCCTCGGCCGCTGCGGTTGCGGCGGTGTGTGCCTCGTCGAACATCGACTGCAACGACGCCGCCGAGATGTGACGCATGTCCATCGTGATCCGGGTCTCACCGGCCACAGCGGTGACGACACCCGGCCAGCACGCCGCGTGGCCGACGGTGGTGACACCCTCGTGCCGCTCGCCGATCTCGGCGATCGCGAGTGCGAACCGGGCTGCGGCGCGGAAGCTGTCGCGGCGCATCGCCATCGGCATCGTTCCGGCGTGGGCGGCCTGACCGAGGAAGATCAGCCGCTCGCGCTCGATCCCTTTGGTTCCGGTGACGGTGCAGATGCCGAGGCCCATGTCTTCCAGGATCGGGCCCTGCTCGATGTGTACCTCCACGTACGCCTTCACGTCGGCCATGCGGGTGCGGGCACCGTCGAGGTTGTCGATGTCGACACCGTGAGCGGCGAGCACCTCGGGTAGTTTGCCGCCGTCCTTGTCGGCCAAGCCGCGCAGCACCTGGATATCGAGGGTGCCCATGCATGCCGCCGAACCGAACAGGCTGCGGCTGAAGCGGGCGCCCTCCTCGTCAGCCCAGTCGACCAGCGCAACGGTGACCGGTGGCGTGCCCTCGGCTGCCAGTGCGCGCAGCAACTCGAGCCCCGACATCACCCCGAGCGCACCGTCGAGCCAGCCGCCCTTGGGCACGCTGTCGAGGTGCGAGCCGACGACCAGCATCTCAGGACGCTCGCCGGGCAGCACCGCCCACAGGTTGCCGGCGGCGTCTTCGTCCACGTCGACCGCAAGGGTGGTCAGCGACTCGCGCAGCAGCGCCCTGGCGGCCAGCCACTCGGGGGTCCAACACAATCGACGGCTCCCATCCGGGCCGCCGGTGTGCTCGGCGAGGGTGCGGAGATCGGCAACGACGCGTTCAGGACGAAAGCTGCTCATGCCCCGAACCTACCGCGCCCTCGAATCCGCCGTAGTCCGAACGCCGTCAGCCGGCTCGTGGAGTGGTGCCGGGTCGAGAAACCCACCGTGGAGGTGCATTTCTCGACACGCGACGAGTCAGCCGCCGTGGAAGTCGGCCGACGTCAGGCGTCAGGCGTCAGCCGTCGTAGAAGTAGGGGGCGTGGAGGCCGGCCAGGTCGCGGCGACGGGGGGTGTCGGCCCACTCGATCGATTCGGGGGTGAGGTGGTTGACCTCGGCGGTCGTGCGGATTCGCTGGGCGATGTCGCGGCGGCCGTAGTGGGCCTGGATGAACAGCCGCCCGGAACCCCCTGATTCGGCCGCGGTGCCGCGATGCCAGGTATCGCTGGTGAACATCGCCACGTCGCCCGCGACACCCTCCAGCAGCGCCGGCGGGCGGCCGTCGTGGGTGAGTTCGTGATCGTGGAGCTGGGCCATCGGGGCCAGGCGGCCGGACCGGTTGCTGCCGGGCACCACTGCGGTCGGGCCGTCGGCGACGGTGCAGTCGCGCAGCAGGATGTGCGCGCCGATCGCGAACACCGGGTATGGGATGCGGTCGTCCCAGGCAACATCGGCCGGGCGAGGGATGTGCGGGCCGGCATCGCAATGCCAAGGACCACCGGCGAAATCGGGCGGGTTGCGCCACAGCGTGTTGGCGATCACGTGGCAGTCGTCGCCGAGCAGCGGTTCGATTGCTTCGAGGATGCGCGGGTGACCGATTGCGCGGTGGGCTAGCGCGCTGCGGTTGAGCATCTGATAGCGGAACTCGTCGCGGTCGGTGCGGCCCCGCTCGGAGGGGAACTCGGCGAACACCCGGTCGGCTTCGGTGACAAGTGCGGCGATTTCGTCGCTGGTGAGCACGCCGCGCAACACCGTGTAGCCGTCGCGCTCCAGCTCGGCACTGGCTGCCGGAGCCGACTCCGGCGAGAGCAACGCAAGGTTCTTTCCGACACGTCGGATCATGGCCCGACCGTATCGAACGGGCGGTGCCGTCGGGATGCCGAGCGGCAAATGGCGCGGCTCCCCGCGCGAACGGGTGCGATGATGCTGGGCATGACGATCGAGATCCGCACGCCCGATGAGAGCCAGTGGGAGGAGTTGTTCCTGGCAGATGCGCGCGGTTTCGGCTACACCCCGG